>JACCTS010000592.1 GCA_013812245.1 Rubrobacter sp. | reverse complement strand
GGATGAGGGACTGGAAGAGATGATCGAAAGCTCCATCATCAACGACTCGGTTATCGCCGATACGGTGGAAGCCATCATCGGAGCCGCCTACCTCATTGACCAGGATCTCGTCTTCCGCACGATAGACAGGATCTTCAACCCCTCCGAGGTAGACACCGACGAACTCCGGGACTGGAAGACGCTCCTTCAGGAGACGCTACAGGCTGACGGCCTGCGGCCCACGTACCGGGTGCTCTCAAAGCAAGGACCGGCCCATCGTCCAAGCTTCACATCCACGGTCTCCGCGGATGGCCGGGAGGTCGCTACGGGGGAGGGGCATTCCATCAAGGAGAGCGAGCAGGCCGCAGCACGCGCCGCCCTAGAGATATTGGGCATCCGTCCCGTCCCGCGCTCTCCGGTAGAAGTACACGTTGGCGCATAGCGGCTGGAAAACGCGGCCTCACGCAATATGAAGTGCTGCGCTGGAGGGCGATAAAATCTCCGAGACCTGACGGCGACTTTGCTGCACTTTTCCGTGCTTTGGCGGGCCGAAGCGCGTAGAATGCACTCCCAGGTGCTCACGGCCATATACATCAAGGGGTTCAAGACCTTCGCTCGGCCGGTTCGGATGCCGCTGGAGACCGGGATCACGGCCATCGTCGGACCAAACGGGTCGGGGAAAAGCAACGTTACCGACGCCGTGCTCTTCGCGCTCGGGGAACAGAGTGCCAGCGTTTTACGTGCTGGGACGATGGGAGATGTGATCTTCTCCGGCTCCGAGACGCTCCCCGCTACCAGGGCTGCTGAGGTTACGCTCGTATTAGACAACTCTTCCGGGGGCATCTCTTTGCCTTACGAAGAGGTTTCTATATCGCGCCGGATCTCACGCGGCGGTGACACAGAGTACAGGATCAACGGCTCTCCATCGCGACTCGCGGATGTTCGGGCGGTGGCAGGGGAAGCCGGGATCGGACGCCACAGTATCCTTCGTCAGGGGGCCGTGGACTCCATCGTCGCGGGAGGCGCCGCCACGAGCCGCCTCGCCCTGGAGGAGGCTGCGGGGCTCGGTGTGTACCGGAGGCGCAGGCTATCGGCGAGCCGCCGGCTGGAGCGGGCCGACGCGCAACTGGAGAAGAGCCGGCAACTCGAAACCGAACTGGCGGGGCAATTGCGCAGGCTCGAAACCGAAGCCGTCGCCGCCAGAGAGTACCGCGAGCTCGAGTACCGCTTTCGCCGGTACTCTCTGGCGCACCTCTACCGGACCTCCAATCCGCGCCTGGAAGAGCTGATCCGGCGGTCTGGGGAGAGCGAAGCCGTCGTCGAGAAGCTAGAGGAACGGGAAGCGTCGCTGCGGCGTCATGGGGCCGAACTGGAGCCGGAGCTTCGGCGGACGCAGGAGGCGCTGCAAGGTATCGAACTGGCCCTCGAAAGGCTCGAAGACGGAGCGGAGGATCTACGGACGGAGTCAATCCGGGCTGACCGGGCTTTTCTGCGCGCCGAAGGTAGCACCGGCCGGGAGGTGGACCGAGGACGCATGATCTCGCGCCTGAAGAGCGAACTCGAAAAGATATCGGGCATCCTTGGAACCCTGGAGCAAGACGCGGCCGATGCCGAGACCGAGTACTCCGAAAAACGGGAGGCTTTGGCCACACGCCGGGAAACCATTTCCCGGGTGCGGGCGGAGAGGGAAGCAGCAGAAGGTGAGAGATCCCGAGCCACCACGGCCCTGGAGAAGCTGCGGACGCGGCGCGAGCGGGCTGCGCTTCGGGCGGAGGGAACCACTACCCTGCCAGATCAGGATATCGAGCAGCTCGCGCGGCTCTCGGACGAACTGGAGAGCGTTGTCTCCTGGGACCCCCGCAAGCGGATGGAGAACCTGCGCGAGATTATCGCGGCTGTACGGCGAACCCTGGACGGACGCATCTCGGGCGTGAGCCGGCGGCAGGGCGCGCTCGACGCGGCGATGGGCAACCTTGAGGCGCGGGTTCGTTCGCTGCGAGATCCCCAGGAAAACAGAAGACTTGAGACACGGCTCTACGAGGTGTTGCGGGCGAAACCAGGTTTCGAGGCCGCCGTCGAGGCCGCCCTGGGGGAGTTCGCCGGCGGTGTTCTGGCCGAGAACGTGGACGAGGGCATTAAGCTGCTCTCGGAGGCTGAGCGTATCGCCATCCGGCTCGACGCCCACAGGATGGATGCCCACGGAAGCCTGCCCGGAACACCGTTGCTCGATTGCGTGGAGATCCTGGACCGACGCTACTCGGAGGCCGTGAGCCGGTTGCTGGAGGGCATCTACGTCGTCGAAAGGGCCGGACGGAGCGCCCCGTCCAACGGTTACGTCGCCGTTACTCGGGATGGCCTGCGCCTCACCCGAACCAGCGTCAGTCTCCCGAATGGCGGCGGGAGCTTCGTCCGCGAGGCCCGTCTCTCCGAAGCGTCGGAGCGACTGGACGCCATCCAGACGGGCCCCAGCGAAATCCTGCGCGAAACACGGCGGGAGCTCTCCGGTCTCTCCGAGCGCCAGGACCGGTTGGCCGCGAGCACCGACGCCATGCGCGCGCTTGCTACACGCATCGCCGCGGCGTCGAAACTGCTGTTGCGGGAAGCCCGGCGCCTGGAGGGAAAAGCTGCAAACGCCAAGCGTACTCTGGAGGAGAGCCGGAAGGAAGTGGCGAACCTGGAACGTGAGACCTCCGATGCCGAAACCGCCCTTCGGGCCACGGACAACGCCTCACGCAATGCCGGAAGCCTTCTGGCACGCGAAGAGGAAGCTGCGGAGGAGGAGCGCGCCGGACTGAAGGAAGCCGATGACCGGCGCGTCCGGCTCCGGGCCGCCACGCGAGAGGGCGGAGAGCGTCGTGCCGCCCTGTCCGGGAAGCTGGAATCTCTCAGTGCGGAACCGGCGGATGACAGGATGATTCTGATAGGTGTCTCCCGCCGGACGTCGGAGACCTCCGTGCGGCTCGCGACGACCGTGCGGGAACGCCGGAGCCGCCTGCGGCGTGCCCGGTCGGAAGCAGCCAGCGAGCATCGCCGCATCTCGGATGAACAGACGGCGGTGGCACGCCGGACGGTGGAACTGGCCGGGGATCTCGCCACGGCCCGTGCGAAAGCCGAGCGATCCCAGGACGAGCTCGTCTCCGCCAGGGAAGCAGCGGCGAGCGCCGAGGAGGAGATACAGGCAGAGTGGGGAGCGTCCCTGGAAGATGCCCGTCGCGAAGCCGAACATCTCCCTGATGACCTAGAGGCCGAGCGGCATCGCCTGGCGCGCAAACTGCACCGTTTCGGTGACGTCAACCTGCTCGCCCTCGCTCAGGAAGAAGTGCTCCGCGAGCGCTACGAGTTCGTCGCCGCCCAGCGCGCCGACGCCGAAGCCGCCGCCGTGGAATTGACACGCATAATACAAAACATAGATGGGGAGATAGAGACACGGTTCTCGGAGACGTTCCGGCGGGTGCGTGGCGCTTTCGCGGAGATCGTACCGCGCATGATGCACGGGGCGAGCGGGACTCTGGAGTTGTCGGAAGAAGGTGTGGAGATACTGCTTAGGCTGGGGCGGCGAGGGTACAAGCCGTTGCGCGTGCTCTCCGGCGGGGAGCGGTCGCTGCTGGCGCTGTCTTTTCTGTTCAGCATCTTCCTCAGCCGGCCCGACGGGGTCTCGGGAACTTTCTGTGTGCTGGACGAGGCGGAGGCGGCCCTCGACGATCTCAACCTGGCCCGGTTCTTATCCGTGGTAGACTCTTACCGGACCAGCGGGCAGTTCCTGCTGGTGACCCACCAGAAACGCACGATGGCAGCGGCGGACGTCCTCTACGGCGTTACGCAGGACGCCTCGGGGGCCACCGTGATCGTATCGAAGCGTATGCAGGGAGACTAGAACAGAACGATGGCGCGTTCGTGGCGCAACTTTTTCAGGAAGACCGAAGAACCGGAACAGGAGGCAGTCCAGCCAGCGGAGGAGGTCGAAGCGCCAGACTCCGCAGAAGACGTTCCGGTCGCCGAAGAGGTACAGGCCCGGCAGGAGATTCCTCAGGCCACGAAAGTCCTCGAAGAAGAGGCTGCGGAGGAGTCCGAAATCGAGGAGCCAGGGGTTCTGCCGGAGCCGGACGTGGTCGAAGAGGCGCCCGACGAAGAGGCTGCCGCGGAAGAGCAGGAAGCCGGTTCCGGCGGCTGGTTCGGCAGGCTACGGACGGGGCTCAGGCGGAGCCGAGAGTCCGTCGTCGGTCAGCTCAACGCCGCCATCGCGGAGTTCCGGGACACGGAAGACGAGGAGTTCTGGGAGAGGGTCGAGGAGATCCTGATCTCGTCCGATGTGGGCGTGAAGACCACGGGCAAGCTCGTTGGGGAGCTGGAGCAGGAGGCGCTGGAGCAGAACATTACCAGCGGGGAGCAACTCCGGAGGCTCATGGTCGAACACGCCGAGCGCATGCTCGAAGGTCCCGTGGAGCTCGATGTGTCCCATAAACCGACCGTGATCCTGATGGTCGGCGTCAACGGTACGGGCAAGACCACAACCATCGGCAAGCTGGTGAACTTCCTTCCCGGCAAGGCCATGCTCGCCGCTGGGGACACGTTCCGGGCGGCGGCCATCGAGCAACTCCAGCGGTGGGGCGAGCGGGTTGGGGCGCCGGTTATAGCGCGGGAGCGCGGCGCGGACTCGGCGGCGGTCGCCCACGATGCGGTGGAGGCGGCCAAACGTGACGGCGCGGACGTGCTGCTCATAGATACGGCTGGGAGATTGCACACCAAGGTCAACCTGATGGCGGAGCTGGAGAAGGTGCGAAGGGTCATCGAGCGGCAGCTACCGGGCGCACCGCACGAAGTATTGCTGACGGTGGACGCCACGACGGGACAGAATGGGTTGCGTCAGGCGAAGATGTTCAACGAGGTCGTGAACCTCACCGGGATCATCCTGACCAAGCTGGACGGTACGGCGAAGGGCGGCATCGCGCTCGCCATCGCAAATGAGATCGGGGTTCCTATAAAACTGATCTCGGTCGGCGAGCAGGTCGGCGACCTGCACCCGTTCGACGCCAGGGAGTTCGCGGAAGCACTGTTCGGGGAGCTATAGCATGTTCGATACGCTTGGCGAAAGGCTGAATTCAGCACTCGATGGGGTACGTGGAAGCGGCAACCTCACCGAGGACGGGGTGAAGAAGGTGACGCGTGAGATCCGTCTGGCCCTTCTCGAGGCGGACGTGAACTACGGCGTGGTCAAGGAGTTCGTCGGCAACGTCCGCGAGCGCGCGACGGGCGCGGAGGTGTCGAAGGCGCTCTCTCCCGGCCAGCAGGTCGTGAAGATCGTCAACGAAGAGCTGGCTAACCTGATGGGAGGCACGGCCCACAAGCTCTCGTTTGCCTCGCGTCCACCGACGGTCGTGATGCTCGCTGGTCTCAACGGGCACGGCAAGACGACCACGGCCGGCAAGCTGGCGCTGTTCGTTCGCAAGCTGGGCAAGAACCCCTATCTCATCGCCTGCGACACGTACCGACCGGCGGCCATCGAACAGTTGCAGCAGATCGGCAAGGAGCTCTCCGTTCCCGTGTACACCGAGGGTACAGAGGCGAAGCCCGAGGAGATCGCGGAGCGCGGCGTCAGGAAGGCCCGCGAAGAGGGCTACGATTTCGTGATCGTTGACACGGCTGGCCGTCAGGTCCTGGACATGGACATGATGGAGGAGATCAAACGCGTTCGCAGCGCCACGAAGCCGCACAACGTCCTGCTCGTCCTCGATGTGGTGACGGGCCAGAACGCGGTGGACGTGGCGAAGGCGTTCCAGGAGTACGCGGACTTC
The DNA here is from genome assembly GCA_013812245.1 of Rubrobacter sp. Taxonomy (GTDB): domain Bacteria; phylum Actinomycetota; class Rubrobacteria; order Rubrobacterales; family Rubrobacteraceae; genus JACDGB01. The sequence continues at coordinate 8,760 of JACCTS010000592.1, read as the reverse complement.
GACGGCATGGTGCTGACCAAGCTCGACGGCGACGCGCGGGGCGGCGCGGCGCTCTCCGTCGTCTCGGTGACGGAGCGTCCCGTGCGCTTCGCCTCCGAGGGCGAGAAGATGAGCGAGTTCGACTACTTCTATCCGGATCGTATGGCCGGACGCATCCTGGGTATGGGCGACGTTATGTCGCTGATCGAGAAGGCAGAGGCCCAGGTTGATCGCAAGGAGGCCGAGGCCCAGAGCAAGAAGCTCATGTCGGGCAGGTTCACCTTCGAGGATTTCCTGCAGCAGATGCAGATGCTCAAGAAGATGGGACCACTTTCAAGCCTCATCGGTATGATCCCCGGCATGAACAAGCAACTCCAGGGCGCCAACCTCAACGACCTCGACGATAAGGCGCTCGGGCGGGTGGAGGCTATGATCACCTCGATGACCGTGGACGAGCGCCGGAACCCCAAGTTGTTGCAGAACCCGAGCCGGGCGCGTAGGATAGCCCGCGGCTCCGGCTCGACCCAGCAGGATGTCCAGAAGCTCGTCAAGCAGTTCGGCGAGATGCAGAAGATGATGCGGCAGATGGGCAAGGGCGGAATGCCCAAACGGATGCCCCGGATGCCGTTCAAAACGTAGCGAAGTAGCACAAACAGAAAGGTGAAGACATGGCGGTAAAGATTAGGCTTGCAAGGCGCGGCTCCAACCGGGCGCCGTTCTACCGGATTGTGGTGGCGGATTCCCGCAGCCCGCGCGACGGACGGTTCATAGACCGGATCGGGACGTACAACCCGCGCACCAATCCCTCGGATATCCAGGTAGACGTGGACAAGGCGAAGGAGTGGCTCGGCAAGGGCGCGCAGCCCACGCCCCAGGTAAAGAAGCTGCTCCATATCTCCGGGGCTCTCTAGGAGCCGCGTTGGATCGTCTGGAGAACCTGCTGGCGTTCCTGGCCCGTTCGCTGGTGGACGAGCCCGACCAAGTCGAAGTCTCGGGCACCGAGGACGAATCGCGGGTGGACCTCGAATTGCAGGTCGCGCCCGACGACATCGGCAAGGTGATAGGTCGTCAGGGTCGGACGATCCGCGCGATCCGCACCGTCATGAAAGCCGCCTCCGTAAAGACTGGCAAGCGGGTCAACGTGGAGGTCGCGGACTAGCGTCCGTGGAAGATCTCTTCGACCCGGTCGTCATCGGGATAGTAGGTTCCCCCCATGGCGTAGGTGGCACCGTCCGCGTGCGGGCCACGGGCTCCGGTAGCCACCTGCGGGAAGGCGTCGAACCCGTTGTCGATGGCATCCGGCGCCGCATCCTTCGCTCTCGCGAAACTCCCAAAGGGTTTCTCGTGGACTTCGAAGGCTTTGCGGGCCGTCCCGACGCGAATTCCCTGAAGGGCAAGGATCTCGTCCTCGACCGTTCGGATCTCGACGAGCCGGAAGAGGACGAAGTTTACGTGGGAGATCTGGTAGGCCTCAAGGCCGTGGATGAACGCGGAGTATCCCTCGGCGTCGTGGCAGAGACCTTCGAAACGTCGGCGCACGAAGTGCTCGTCGTCCGCAGGAAAGACGGGCCGAACGACGAAGAATTCTACGTACCCTTCACCTTGGAACACGTCCCGGAGATGGACCTCGGAGCAAGCCGTGTTGTGGTTCGCCTCCCGGAAGGGTAACCAGTCGTGAAGAGCATAGACGTATTCTGTGTTTTTCCGGGGGCGGTCGAGGCTGCGGTCCGGGTCGGGGTGGTGGGACGGGCGATAGAGCGCCGTGGCGTGGAATTTCGGACCTTCGACCTGCGCGAGTACGCGCCTGGAGGCCGGATCGACGACATGCCATTCGGTGGAGGAGCGGGGATGGTCGTGCGGGTGGATGTCGTCGCGCGTGCGCTGGAAGAGGTTTACGGGGTGCCGGAGCGGGAGGTGAAGCGGGAACGGCGGGTAGTATTGATGGAGGCGTGGGGGCGGCCGATCACGCAATCCTACGTCGAGGACGTTGCCGCGGGCGGAGACGTGACGGTCATCTGCGGGCGGTATGGTGGGATGGACGAGCGGGTGCGGGAGGAGCTTGCGACGGAGACCGTTTCATTGGGCGACTTCGTGTTGTCCGGGGGTGAGATCGCGGCGGCGGCGTTGGCGGACGCCGTGATCCGGCGCCTCGAAGGCGTCCTCGGGAACAAGGAGAGCCTGATCGGGGAGTCATTCTCGGACGAGGAGATGCTGGGGCCTCCGCAGTACACGCGGCCTTCTGTGTGGGATGGAGAGGCGGTGCCCGGCGTGCTATTATCCGGCAATCACGCCGAGATCCGGGCCTGGCGCGAACGCCGGGCGCGAGAGAGGGCGCGAGCCAGGGACGTTTAACGGCAAATCCCCTGGTTCTTCGTTTGTCCACCAGGAGAGGAGCCCAGCATGATAACGAGCGAGAACGTGCAACGTAACGATGTCCAGTTCCGGCCGGGGGACACGGTGCGTGTCCATTACCGGGTCATCGAAGGAAACCGGGAGAGAACCCAGATCTTCGAGGGCCTTTGCCTGGCGCGAAAAGGCAGCGGTATCGGGGAGACGTTCATCGTCCGAAAGAACTCCTTCGGGGTCGCGGTCGAACGCATATTCCCATTGCATTCGCCCAAGATCGCACGCATAGAGGTAGCTTCCCGCGGCGCCGTGCGGCGGGCTAAACTTTACTACATCCGCGAGAAGGTCGGCAAGAAGGCCCGCGTCAAGAAGGCGAAGTAGCCTCCGCCATTGGCGCGCTCCAGGCGGAAAGAGCCTCCGGGACGAGCGCTCTACGCCTTCGACGCCGCCTGGGTGAACAATCGCGGCGGACCATTAGTCGGGGCTGACGAGGCCGGCAGGGGTTCCCTGGCCGGGCCGCTCGTCGCGGCGGCGGCGATCCTGGACGGAACCGTGATCCCCGACCTCGACGACTCCAAGACCCTGAGTCCCGCGACCAGGAAACGGTTGCTGGAGGAGGTGCTCGGCGGCGCGGAGGCGGTCTCGGTAGTGGCGCTGCCGGCGTGGTGGATAGACCTTCATGGGCTCGGCGCCGCCAACAAGGAAGTTCTCACGCGGGCTATCGAGATGCTCAAGCCGCGTGCCGGCTGCGCCCTGGCTGACGGCAACCTGAAGCTCGGAGCCGAAGTGGAATGCCAGCCCCGTGCGGATGGCTCGAGCGCGGCGGTGGCGGCGGCGAGCGTGGTGGCGAAGGTGCTGCGGGATCACGCGATGTGCGTTCTCTCCGGGGAGCATTCCGGTTACGGCTTTGAGCGGAACAGCGGGTACGGCACGCCGCAGCACCGCCGGGCGCTCGCGGAGGCCGGGCCGTGCCGGGTTCATCGTATGAGCTACGCCGGAGTTAGCCGCTGAACCGTAAGAAGATCGGGGACCGGGGAGAGGACCTTGCGCTCCAGTACCTAGTCCGGCAGGGCTATACGCTCGTCGAGCGCAACTACAGGACGCGCTACGGGGAGTTGGACCTGATCCTGCGTCACGGTGACACCCTCGTTTTCGTGGAGGTGAAGCTCCGGCGCGGCACGGGATTCGGCGATCCACTCGAAGCCGTCACCGAACACAAACAGGCAACCATACGAGCTATCGCCGAGCAATATCTCGCGGAAGAGCAGCCGGAGTTCGAGCAGGCGCGCTTCGATGTCGTTGGCATACTCGCCGCCGGAGCATCCTGGCGCATCGAACACGTCGCGGATGCTTTCTGAGACGGCTCGACTGTCGAGGCGGTGCTTCTAACTGTACATGATCATGTTGCTATATAATTCGCGAACTTTTGTTGCTTCGTTGCGGGGAGTAGCGGGTGAGCGGGGACACAGAGAGCGCGGGTCTCGCGGCGTAATGTCTGTCTGCAGGGCTCAAAGCCTCACGCTTTCGGGCATAGACGCCTTGCCGGTCGAGGTTGAGGTGGATGTCAGCGCGGGTCTACCCGGGTTCTCGATAGTGGGGTTGCCGGACGCGGCCGTGCAAGAGGCTCGGGAGAGGGTGAAGGTGGCGATCTCCAACAGCGGCTACAAGTTCCCGACCAAGAAGGTGATAGTCAACCTCGCGCCAGCACATCTGCGCAAGGAAGGACCGGCCTTTGATCTCCCGATCGCACTGGCCGTACTCGCCGTCTCGGGCGCCGTGCCCGCCGAGAGCCTGAAGGACGCCGGGATCGTCGGGGAGCTTTCGCTGGACGGTGGTCTACGGGGCGTGCGCGGCGCGCTCTGCATGGCCGAGGGCGCCCGTCGGGAGGGCCTGCAACGTCTGGTGCTCCCGGTATCCAACGCCAACGAGGCGGCCTCCATCGGCGGTGTGAAGGTCTACGGAATACGCACCTTGCGCGAGGCCGTGGACTTCCTCTGTGGTGGCAACGAAGTCGTCCAGGCCGTGGCCGAAGAGAGCGACCGCTCCGAAAGCGTGGAGACGGCCGAAGACTTTGCCGACGTGGCGGGACAACGTTTCGCTAGGCGGGCGCTGGAGGTTGCGGCGTCCGGTGGGCATAACGTGCTCATGAGCGGACCACCGGGCTCTGGGAAGACGATGTTGGCGCGGCGCCTGCCTGGCATCCTGCCCCCGCTCACGCTGGATGAGAGCATCCAGGTTACCAAGGTACACAGCGCGGCCGGGGAGGGGAAGGGGGCGTTGATCCATGCCCGTCCCTTCCGGGCGCCGCACCATACGATCTCGACTTCCGGGCTCGCTGGCGGCGGTAGCAACCCCAGGCCCGGCGAGGTCTCGCTCGCCCACCACGGCGTGCTGTTCCTGGACGAGTTTCCCGAGTTCAACCGGGCGACGCTGGAAGTATTGCGACAGCCGCTGGAGGACGGGCACGTCACCATCTCTCGGGTAGCGGCGACGCTGAGTTACCCGGCGCGGGTGACCCTCGTGTGCTCGATGAATCCCTGCCCGTGCGGGTATGCCGGGGACAAACGGCGGGCCTGCCGGTGTTCGGCCGGACAGATCGAACGCTACCAGGGCCGAATCTCCGGGCCGCTCCTGGATCGTATTGATCTCTTCGTGGACGTGCCGCGCCTGACACGCCAGGAACTGCGGGGCGGGGAGGCGGCTGAACCGTCATCGGTCATCCGGGAGCGGGTGGCGGCGGCCCGCGAGACCCAGACCCTGCGACAGGGAGTCCCAAACTCCACGCTGGCGGGCGCGCGGCTGCGAGAGGCATGCGCGCTGCGGGGCGATTCAGAGGCGTTATTCGGGGCTGCGATAGACCGGATGGGGCTTACCGGGAGGTCCCACGACCGGGTACTGCGGGTCGCCCGGACCATCGCCGACCTCGACGGGGCGGGTGAAATCGCCGTCGAGCACCTCGCCGAAGCCCTCAACTACCGGAGGTCGAGCTTCCTTGACCGGTAGGGAGAGATCCGCGTACCTCTTCCTCTCTCTTCTGCAGGCGCGGACCGGGACGAGCTTCGTGGCCCGCATCGGGGACATTCCGGTCGCGGAGATTCCCGAGATGAGCGCCGCCGAGTTGGGACATCGAGTGCGCATGACCGAGCGGGCAGCCCGAGCTTTCGATGATCTGAGGCGCGACTTCGATCCCACGGCCATAATCGACGGTCTGGAGCAACGCGGCATTTCCGCCGTGACGCTGGCGGACCCGGAATATCCAGAGCGACTTGGAGCGGTCCCCGACCCTCCTCCGGCGCTTTTCGTGGACGGGGAACTGCCGGCATCGTCCTATCCGGCGGTGGCGCTCGTCGGGTCGCGCAAGGCATCGGTAAGCGGACTGGACGCCGCTCGCTCGCTGGGCCGAGCACTCGGGGAGCGAGGCGCGTACGTGGTGAGCGGGCTGGCCCTGGGGGTAGACGCCGCCGCGCACGAGGGGGCGTTGGAGGCCGGAGGACCGGCCGTGGGTGTGCTCGGCTGCGGAATAGACGTAGTTTATCCCCGGAGCAATCGCCGCCTCTTCGAACGCGTCCGGGAGAACGGTGCCGTGGTCTCCGAGTACCATCTCGGTGAGGCGCCGCTCGCGTGGAGGTTCCCGGCCCGGAACCGTATCATCGCGGGCCTGTGCGACACAGTAGTAGTCGTCGAAGCGGCCGAGAAGAGTGGGGCTTTGATCACCGCTCGCCACGCCCTGGATGCCGGTGGAGACGTGTGGGCTGTACCGGGACCGCCGGGCCTCCCCGAATGCCGGGGCTCCAACAAGCTCATCGCCGATGGTGCCGGATGCATCTGGGACGTGCCTGAGTTCGTCGAGTCGGTCGCCCCCGAGCCCCCGGAGACTGCTTCCACCGACGAAGAGACAAGCCTCAGTGTTTCTGTACCGGCTGGGCTGCCCGAGGGAGAAGCGGCGGCGCTGGCGGGCGTCGGGTTCGAGCCGACGGGGGTGGATGCGGTCGCTGGACGTAGCGGTTTGCGAATGCAGGAGTTGCTGTCCGCGCTCGCCCTTCTGGAACTCAAGGGCTACGTTCACCGGGACGGCAGCGGGGCGTTCGTGCGGAGGGCGGGCGGGTAAAGGACCAGACCCTCGGCAGGCTGTGACCCAGATACTTCACGGACCGTGACAGGCTGGCCGGATTTGGCAAGGACGAAGTGCTCGGCTTGCTCGATGCCATCGAGACCTTCGGTCCCGTTCGCGAAACGGAGTTCGTGCCGTACGCGATCTCATCAAGTGGACATCCTGGACAGGCTACGTCGCCGGGACTGGGTTCTCCTGCGGGTACGGGTCCAGGAAATAGACCGAGCCGCGCGCCGACCGAAGAGGAGATAGTCGTTGACCCGGGGCTCGACATCGACGAATACCGGACGTTTCTGAGCCAGTACTCCCGGACTCACGTCGGGTCACTCGAGGACCGGCTGGAGATAGACGGGAACTTCGGCGCGGAGCACGGCACGATGCCGGAGGACAAACCCACCAAGAACCCGCAGCACGAGGCCAACCGGATGGATCTACGCGCCCAGCTCATCGAGGCCATAGGCAACCTTGGAGAGCAGGAACGGCTGGTGGCGACTTTTACTTCTACGATGTTCCGACGCTCAAGAAGATCGGCAAGGCGCTCGGCCTGACCGGGCGGCGCATATCCCAGCTCCTGCGTCGGGCTCTCGAACAACTGCACGGACGGCTCTCCGATAACTCTCTCGTCTCCTAAAGTTGATAACCGGCCCGAGCAGGAGCTTTCGCGGCTAGAAGCCGTCCATACCCTGTGCTAACATCTCCGGGGCCGAAACAAGACGGCTGCGGAACGGTGTTCTCCCTGAGTCCCTGATGCGGCGTCTTGAACCACACGCCTGCGAGAGGGCTGCCAGATGGCGAGCCCAGGTGGTGGCCTACACCTGAACGGTGTGGGTTGCGAGGCGCGGGCGGACGATACCAACCACCTGAAAAGGAGAGAGATTCACCGTGGAAAGCACAGCAGAACAAGTAGGCGTGAGGGAACTTCTGGAGGCCGGGGTGCATTTCGGCCACCAGGCAAAGCGATGGAATCCCAAGATGAAGCGGTTTATCTTCGCCCAGCGTGCCGGGGTCCACATCATAGACCTGGACCAGACGATAATGCTCCTCGACCGCGCATTGGCATTTGCCCGGAGCATTGCGGAGGCCGGGCGCGAGGTGCTGTTCGTCGGCACTAAGAAGCAGGCCCAGCTAACCATCGCCGAGCAGGCGATGCGAAGTGGCCAGCCATACGTCGCGGAACGCTACATCGGCGGGATGCTGACGAACTTCCAGACCATCCAGCCCCGCATCCAGTACTTCAAGGACCTGGCCGTCCGCGTCGAGGAGACGCCGGAGGAGAATCAGAGCGGCAAGGAATGGTTCGCCATGACGCGCGAGTTCCAGAAGCTGCGCCGGAACTTCGCTGGTCTCACGGAGATGGAGCGGCTGCCGGGCGCGATCTTCGTGATAGATCCCAAGCGCGAGGAGCTCCTGGTCAAGGAGGCGAACCGCCTGAAAATCCCCGTCGTCGCCCTCACGGACACCAACTGCGATCCCGAGGTCGTTGACTACATCATTCCTGGCAACGACGATGCAATCAGGTCCATAAACCTCATTTCCAAACTCATGGCCGATGCGCTGTTGCAGGGTAAAGGTGAGGAAGAGGTGCATCCCGAAGATCGTCTGGTGCCTCCCGCTGTAGAAGAGGCTCTTATCGCCGAGGAAATCTCCGCGAGCCAGGGTGCCTCAGATACCAATGGAACGGGCGAAGGCGAAGCGCCAGCAACCGAGGCTGTCCCGCAGGCCGAAAGCGTGCAGCCAGTGGAGCCTGCGGAGCCAGAGGTTGCATCGGAGCCTGAGACTGCCGACGTGGCCGTTTCGGAGGATGCTGGTGAAGCCAGCGAGGCAGAGGCCCCTGAGGCTGCTGCCGTCGTCGCGGCTACCGAAGGGACCGTGTCTGAGGACGAGGCTCCTGAAGACGAGGCGGTGCCGGAAGACGAGGCCCTCGTGGAAGAGGCCGTGACGCAGAGCGGAGACGCGACGGAAGTCGTGGAGGAGGCTGTGGCCGAGAGCGAAGAAGCCCCGGCTGATGAGGAAGCCCTGGCTGAAGAAGAGCCTCCCGCCGCTGAGGAGGCTGTGGACGAAGTCGATGTTGTAGAAGGGCAGGCCGAGGAGGATCAGGCCGAAGAGAGAAACGCTGAAGAGCAAGAAGAGGAGCGTTAGGGTTTGGCAAGCGCGATAGAGAAAATCAAGCAACTCCGCGAGGAAACCGCGGCCGGAATGATGGACGTGAAGCGTGCTCTGGACGAGTCCGAGGGCGACCTCGAAGGCGCGCGGCGGGTACTCAAGGAGCGGGGACAGGCCATCGCGGCCAAGAAGAGCTCGCGGGCGGCGACGGAGGGCGTGAT
>JACCTS010000588.1 GCA_013812245.1 Rubrobacter sp. | reverse complement strand
CGGAAGAGGAGCTCAGGGCCGGGACCCGCGAGCGTGAGGCCGGCTCCATGAAGGTGCGCAAGCGCGTCCGCACAGAGCGCGAGAGCATCGAGGTGCCGACCAAGCACGAGGAAGTCAGCGTGGAGCGGGTGCCCGTCGAGGGCGAGGCCACCGAGGCCCAGATCGGCGAGGATGAAGTATCCGTGCCGGTCACCGAGGAAGAGGTCGTCACCGACAAGCGCGCCGTGGCCAAGGAAGAGGTCCGGCTGCGCAAGGACATGGTGGAGGACACCGAGGTCGTCGAGGACGACGTCCGCAAGGAAGAGGTCGACGTCGAGGACGCCACCGAGCGGGGCACCCGCGGTACCGGCCGGTAAGACGATAGGAATATGAACCTCCGGGGATGCGTCGGTATGTACGGCGCATCCCCTTCGCTATGGTCATTCGGAGTAGAGGCTCCCAGTTCAGAAAGGTCCATCTTGGCTTATGAGGAACGCGGCGGCCGGATCCCGGAGGACGATCTCGCTGGGCCGGTCGCCGGTGAGCGCGGCGGCCCCGAAGAAGGCCTGAAGGTGCAACGCTCCGAGGAGGAGCTTGGGGTCGGTACTCGCGAGCGTGAGGCCGGCTCCGTGAAAGTTCGCAAGAGCGTTTACACCGAGCGCGAACAGGTGCGGGTCCCCGGGAGACGCGAAGAGGTGGACGTAGAGCGGATTCCGGTGGAGGGCGAAGCCAGGGAGGTTTCGGAAGCCGAGATCGGCGAGGACGAAGTAGTCGTGCAGGTGTTCGAGGAGGAGGTCGTCGTCTCCAAGCGGATCGTGCTTAAGGAAGAGATCCGGCTCCGCAACAGGGTCGTCGAAGAGGAGGAGATCGTCGAGGTGGATCTGCGCAAGGAAGAGGTCGAGATCGAAGACCGCACCGAGTACGCCGGGCGAGACGGCCGGCAAGAGCCTGTGGCGCGGGAGAGAGGATAGAGGATGGCCCGGGGAGGCAACGAGCGGTCCACGGAGGCGGGGGAGCGGTTCGCCGGGTACCAGGTCTACGACCGGCACTACGAGAAGGTCGGCAAAGTGGATGGCCTCTTCGTGGACGAGAACGACCAGCCGGAGTACCTCGGGGTGAAGACCGACTTCTTCGGCAGCCGCTCCGCGCTCATCCCCATGGACCTCGTGCGGGTGAACGATGCGCGCCGGCTCGTCGAAGTCGCCGCCGAAAAAAAGGCCATCAAAGAAGGCCCGAGCTTCGGTGACGATGCGGAGATAACCACCGAGTTCGAGGATCGGGTCTACTCGCACTACGGGGTGACGCGCGAGGTGTCCCGGCAGGACAGAGGCGGATACGGCGCCTACTACGACGGGGGCTCAGGCGTGGATCTGGCCCACGGGGAGCGCACCGACGACCGGATGTCCGGGGTGACAATGAGGAGCACGGTGGAAGACCGCGATTACATCTCCACCGGCGCCGGAGAAGGTTCGAGCGTAGACGCGGGCTACGACAAGCGTGCTGACGCTCGAGCATTCGGCGGGCCGGAGACCCACGAGGGTCATGAGTTCCTGAGACGCGAAGAAGAGGTTGATGCCACGGACCCCGCCCGCCGCAAAGCGAGTGAGCTGGGCATAGACCTCACGCGAGTGGTGGGTACGGGCTCCGGGGGGCGCATCCTCGTATCGGACGTGACGGAACACGCCGATCGGTATCCCGCAAGTCCCACCGACTCGGAGCCAGCTCACGTCGGCGAAGAATTGGGTTACGCGGAGGTGGAGCCGGCCGGGGAGGCGCGAGGGAGAGATCTCGTATACGACCAGGATATCGGGGCTGAGTATCAGGAGACGGGGGCCGGCGAGGTCGGGCCCGGTATGAGGATGGGTGCCACCGCGAGCGGCGAGTTTCGCGGGCACGCCTCGGACGACGAGGGTGTCGGACAGCGCCAGGGAAGCGACCTCGAGGACGAGGACGAGCTTAGGGTGCAACGCTCGGAGGAAGAGCTAACGGCCCACACCCGCGAGCGGAAGGCCGGCTCGGTCAACGTCCGCAAGCGCGTCCGCACCGACCGCGAGCGTCTGATCATCCCCACCCGCCGCGAGGAGATCAGCGTCGAGCGGGTGCCGATGTCCGGCGAGGCCACCGAGGCCCAGATCGGTGACCAGGAGGTGACGGTGCCGGTGGTCGAGGACGAGGTCGTGATCCAGAAGAGGTCGGTGGTTAAAGAGGAGATCCGTGTCCGCAAGGAAGTCGTAGAGGAGCAGCACATCGTCGAGGAGGACGTGCGCCGAGAAGAGGTGGAAGTAGAGGACGCTACCAGGCGGCGCGGAGAGTAACAGACAGGGTCTTGTAATCCACCCCGTAAAGCAGATCCCTACAGGAACGAGGTGAAGCACCATGGGCGGGATAGGCGACATGATCATGAGGCAGATCACGAAGAAAGGCATCGGCAAGGCGATGAAGTCCGGCAGGAAAATGCTCGGCAAGAAGCGCAATAAAGGCGGAGGCAAGAAAGGATCCTCCAGAGGATAGACGGCGTTTCGGGGAGCTCCGCTTCGTGGAAGCTCCTTGAACCTTAACTTTTGTCAGGAGGCAATTGCGATGAGCACCGAGGGAAGAAACAGCGAACAAAGAAGAGAAGAAGAGTTGCGGCGGGAGGCCGAACGGACCCGGACTACCGGCCGGACTACGGATGGCGTTGAGCGCGGGTTGGAAGTCGACCCGACAGCAGGGGTCCAGCGGCGCGGATCACAAGGTCCCCTGCAGGGCGTGGCCGAAGGGCGAGTCACCAGGGACGACATGCGCCGCGCCGCCAAAGAGGCGATCATCGAGAGGGAAGAAGAGCTCAAGGGCGACGGCGCGTACGGGAGCAGCACCAGCGACCCCGTCCTGCCCGCCGCGCTGGCGGAGCT
>JACCTS010000381.1 GCA_013812245.1 Rubrobacter sp. | reverse complement strand
CCGAGGGGCTGGCGAGGGATGGTTGCCGGGTGGCGGTCCACTACAACAGCAGCGAGGGCGAGGCCCGAGAGGTGGTAGGCAGGATCGAAGCCTCCGCCGGCGAGGCGATGCTCGTCGGGGGCGACGTTGCGGACGCCGGCGAGGTGAAGCGGATGGTCGGGGAAGTCGTGGACCGCTTCGGCCAGATCAATATCCTGGTCAACAACGCGGGCTCCCTGCTGGAGCGCCGCTCCCTGGAGGACATGACCGAGGACCTCTGGGACCGCGTCATGGACGTGAACCTCAAGTCCGTCTACCTCTGCTCGCAGGCCGTGCTGCCGATCATGAAACGGCAGGGCGGAGGAAAGATCATCAATATCACCTCTGTCGCTGCCCGCAACGGGGGCGGTCCGGGCTCGGTCGCGTACGCGACCGCGAAGGGCGGCGTCAGCACGCTGACCCGCGCGATGGCGAAGGAGCTAATCTCCGAAGGCATCCTGGTCAACGGCGTGGCCCCCGGCGTCATCACCACCCCGTTCCACGACCGCTTCACGCCACCCGACGTGCGCGAGAAGATGGCGGGCGCCATCCCCATCGGCCGCGAGGGCACCCCGGAGGAAACGGTCGGGGCTGTGGTCTTTCTGGCCTCGTCCGCGGCGGACTACCTGGTAGGTGAGATCATCGAGGTCAACGGCGGCCAGTTGATGAGCTGAGGTTGTCGGCCGGATGCTGGAACCTCCGGCCGATGGCTGTTGTACATAATGTAGATGGACGCGAAGGAAGGATGGACCCACGCATGACGGAGCGGAAGACCAAAGCCGGGTTCCTGGCCGTCGCCCTGGCGGTGAGCCTGCCGGTCACGGTCTTCCTGAACACCGGGGTCGCCCACGCTTGCTCGTGCGCGGGTGTACCGAGCGCCGAAGAAGGGTTGAGAACCTCGGACGCCGTGTTCTGGGGCGAGGCGACGAACGTCGAAGGTCAGGATCTATCCCCTGACAGCAACCCGGACCTCGGCCCCGTTGCGTTCCTCGGTCCCGTTACCTTCAAGGTGAAGGAATACTGGAAGGGTGATGTGCCGGAGTCGGTGGTCGTCCTTGGGCAGGGTATGGGCGCGAGCTGCGGCCTGGACTTCGATAAAGGTAAGAGCTACCTCGTGTTCGCTTACCGTTCGGGCGATACTGGGGATGCCCCGCTGGGAACAGACCTCTGTTCGGCGACTGGTCCGCTGACGGACGTGGAGGCGGCGCCGCGAGTGCTGGGTCCCCCGATCAATCAACTGCCGGACACCGGAGGACCCGAGCCCGCCCAAGCTCCCGCCTCGCGCGCAGTAGCGGCGGTGGCCTCCGTGGCGTTGATCGCGCTGGCGGGCGCACTCATCTTGCGACAGAGGCTCCGTCGGGGTCGCTAGCCTTCTGGCCGGGTCGGGGCTCTCGATCTTCTCCTGCAACCCGTCCGGGCGGATTCCGGGCGAGCCCGGTCGAAAGGAAAATCCAACCACGAATCAGGGCTAGTGTGGGCGAACTTCTGCTCGGCGTGGATATCGGGACCTCAGCTCCGAGGGCGAAGAGGCGCCTCTTCGCGGAGTGCTCGGCTACGTCAAGGATGAGCCGTTCGCCGACTGGACACCGTGCGCGCTCGAATAGACGATACCCCTGACGCTGGAGAGTAGGGTATCGAGAAGGAAGGTTGGATTGGAGCCCGTCAACGTACACGACTACGAGGCGCTTGCCCGGGAAGCGATGCACCCCGCAGCCTGGGCCTACATCTCGGCCGGCTCCGGCGAGGAGACGACGCTTGAAGAGAATCGCGCCGCCTTCGAGCGTATGAAGTTGCTGCCGCGCGTGCTCCGGGGCGTTGGCTCTGTGGATCTGCGCACGACGATTCTCGGGACCGAGGTGGGAACCCCGATCCTGGTCGCCCCGATGGGTGTGCACGGCCTGGCCCACTCCGAGGGCGAGTGTGCGACTGCCCGGGCAGCGGGGAGTGCCGGATCTCTGATGGCCGTCAGCACCGCCTCGTCGCGGAGCCTGGAGGAGATCTCCGTCTCCGCCACAGGGCCGCTATGGTTTCAGCTCTACGTCTACCGCTCGCGCCCGTTCGCGGAGCGCCTCGTGCGCCGCGCCGAACGCGCCGGATACCGGGCGATCGTGCTGACGGTGGACTCACCCCGCTGGGGCCGCAAGGAGCGTTTCCTGCGCGTCGAACAGACGCTCCCCTCGGAACTGGATTACTCGAGCCTCGATGAAGAGGGTCTCTCCGAAGAGGAATTCGTGCCCGCCACCCTCACCTGGGAAGATGTAACCTGGCTTCGGTCCCTGACGGACCTTCCCGTGGTGCTCAAGGGAATTCTCCATCCAGAGGACGCGGCCCTCGCCGTCGAACACGGAGCCGCCGGGATCGTGGTCTCCAACCACGGCGGTCGCCAGCTCGATGGAGTGCCGGCGAGCATCGAGGCTCTGTCTGGTGTCGTCGAGGCCGCCGGCGGGCGCGCCGAGATCTACCTCGACGGCGGCATCAGGCGAGGCACCGACGCGCTCAAGGCACTCGCCCTCGGCGCGCGAGCCGTCTTCGTGGGCCGTCCCGTCCTCTGGGGCCTCGCCTCGGGTGGCGAGGCGGGCGCGCGGCACATCCTGAAGCTGCTGAGCGACGAGCTAGAAAGCGCGATGGCGCTCGCCGGCCAACCGGGCGTCACGGAGATAGATCCGGACCTCGTGGTGTGGGAACGGTAAAAGGGATTCGCTAGCGCGGCGGATCTTCCGCATCGAAGCTCATGGAACGCGGACCTTCCACGACTCGCAACCGCTCATCCTGCTCGACCTCCGCGAGCAGCGCCTCCGACACCCACATCCGGCGCAGCTTGATGGTGTTTTGGATGCGGATGAGTCGGGCCTCCGGCGGAGAGATGCCGGCGCACATGGTGAGGGCTGCGGCGACGGCCATCCTGTCCGTTGGCATGACCATAGGGGTCTTGACGGGGGCTGGCGTGGTGGAGGTGAGGGCGTTCATGTAGGTGGCCGAGCGCTCCATCTTCGAGGCCAGCCGCTCCGTCACCACGTCGGCCATCCCGAGGCCGTTGGCGTTGCCACCGGTCTCCTCCGTGAGGCCGAGGTAGACCATGCGCTCCACGTCCGGGCCGCCGGAGGCGGCGGTCGTCGGGTAGCGGCCGGTGACGTTGGGATCCGCGCCGTCACCTGAAATGTTCTTGCCGATCTCATCTACCACCAGCACGTCCAGCTCGTCGAACGGCAGCCGCG
>JACCTS010000581.1 GCA_013812245.1 Rubrobacter sp. | reverse complement strand
GGCAGCGGCATAGTCGTCGCCCGCTAGCCGCCCAGGATGGAGAAGCCATGATCGCCATAGTGAACAGGTTGCCGGTCGCAGAGGGTGCCGCAGACGAGGTCGTCCGGCGTTTCGCCGGCAGCCGGGGTTACGTCCAGGATTTCCCCGGCTTCGTCTCCATGGAGGTGTTGCGCTCCGAGACAGGTGACGAGGTACTCGTCATCACCCGGTGGCGCGACCGGGAAGCCTTCGACTCATGGGTTGGCAGCGAAGAATTCAAGAAAGCCCATGGCAGGAGTGGCGGAGATCTACTGTCGGGCCATCCGAAGATGAACTCATACGAGGTCGCCGTCGAACGTGAGGCCGGCGCCAGGTCTTCGAGTCCAGATCAGGCGAGGTCCGCGAACTTGTAGGGCGGTGGGATTGAGCCGCCGGGCTCGTACTCGCCCTTACCCAGGACTGCGAAAACGAAGGCGAATAGGAAGATCATAATCAGGACCATGATCCCCATGGCCACACGTTCGCGCAACTCGTCTCCTCTCCGCTGCCGCCAACTTCGGGGACATTCTAGCGCAGCGGCGGACAATACGCGCTCGACCTACGAACGAATCGCGACCCTCCCGGCCTCGACGGTAAGGTATAATGTAGCAACATGTAGCAGACACGCAGCATGAAGGGCATTTTGGAGATCATCAACCTCGTGGAATTCGGTCGGATAGGTGGTGACGGCGTTGGAAGCTGATCCCTTCCTCCCGGATTACAGGGATCTTCAGGAGCGGGAATGCCGGGAGCTTCTCGATATTCTGGACGGCATGGGCATTGCCACCGCTACCAGGACCTACCGGCCGGGGGATGCCGTCTACCGCGAGGGGGAGTACGGCGACGCGCTCTACGTGCTCGTCTCCGGCGTGCTGAAGCTGTTCCGCCCGTACTCCGGGACCAAGGAGGCGACCCTGCGGTTGTTGAGGCCCTGGGACATCTTCGGTCACCTGGCCTTCGAGGGCGAGACCAAGCAGCGTGCCTACGCCGAAGCCGTCACCGAGTGCCGGGTTACGAAGGTTCCGAAGGTGTTCGTCGAGCGGGCGGTGCGCCAGGAGCCCCGGGTAGCGTTCAAGATCATGACGCTCCTCGAGCTCCGGCTTGTGCAGTACGAGGAACTGGTGAAGTGCCTTCTCCCCCGCGAGACCGAGGTTCGTCTCGCCAACCTTCTGCCCATCCTCGCCCGCAAGTTCGGCGAGCGCAACGACGGCAGCCGTTCCGTCACCATAGACCTTCGGCTGACCCATCAGGATCTGGCCGCAATGGTGGCCTCCACCCGCGAATCGGTCACCAAGGTCCTCAACGACATGCGCGCCCGCGATGTAATAGAGATTGAGACCGGACGCATCACCCTCAAGAACTCCCGCGCCCTGACGGAGCTGAGCCGACCGTAGCATTGCTCCGCGGCGTTTCGCGGCGCATGATAGACGGCCGATGACCAGCTAAGATAACCGCCATGCTCGAATTCTTAGAGGCGATAATCCTGGGCATCGTGCAGGGGTTGACCGAGTTTCTGCCGGTCTCCAGCTCCGGACACCTGCTGCTGGGGCAATATTTTCTGGGGCTGAACCAGGACCGTTTCGGTCTCTCCTTCGACGTAGCGCTGCACCTGGGGACGCTCGTCGCCGTCATCTCTTATTTCTGGCGGGATCTGCTGCGGATGGCCGGGGCGTTCTTGCGGTCGCTGGCCAGCAGGAGCATCTTCGAGCCCGATGCCCGGCTCGCCTGGCTGATACTGGCCTCGACGATCCCCGCAGCGTTGATCGGGTTCTTTCTGGAGGGCTTCTTCGAGGGCGTGGTTCGCAGCCCCTGGGTCGTGGTCTTCAACCTGGTGCTCGTCGGGGTGCTCTTTATCGTGGGGGAGGCGGTCGGCCGCAGGAGCCGCGACGCTTCCAAGCTCAGGTTCGGGGAGGCGGTCGGGATCGGGGTGGCCCAAGCGGCGGCGCTGGTGCCCGGTGTTTCGCGTTCGGGGGCCACGATCACCCTGGGGCTGTTCCTCGGACTCCGGCGGGAGGAAGCCGCGCGGTTCTCGTTCCTGATGAGCGTCCCGATCATCGCGGGTGCCGGGACGCTGCAACTGGAAGAGGCACTCGCGGACGGCATGGGCGCGTCGGAGGCGATGAACTTTGGCGCCGGGTTCGTGACCTCGGCGGTGGTCGGATACCTCGCCATCAGGTTCTTCCTGCGCTTCGTCGTGGATCACAGCCTCCGCGCGTTCGCCTACTACCGCTTCGGACTGGCCTTCGTGGTAGCTGTCCTGCTCCTCCTTGGCTTTTGACACGCGACTGCGGGTTCTGGTAACTTGCCCGCGATCATGCGTATCACGACGACGACCCGGCGATTTACCCAGGAGGAGCGTGCCGGCGCCTGAGACCGGATCGCGTTTCTCCGCACCAGGTCCGCAGGAACCTCGCAATCGCGATACGCCACAGGAGGCCGCAGAGCGCCATGACTTTTCTCGAAGCACAGCACGGTAGTCCGACCACCGCAACGGAGCGCCGCGATGTTCGCTGAGGATTGCGAGGGGGCGGACGAGATGGACCATATCCGGGACGAAATAGACGCGGTGGACGCGGAGATCGTTCGCCTCCTCGACCGGCGGGCGCGTCTGGCACGCCGCATCGGGGAGTTCAAGCGCGAGCGCGGGCTCGACACTTACGTGCCAGCCCGCGAGCGGAAGGTACTGGACCGGGCGGCGAGCCTGAGCGAAGGGGACTTCCCGAAGCAGGGTCTGGAGACGGTGTTCCGGGAGATTATATCGTGCTCCATCTCCCTTGAGGCCCGGCTGAAGGTCGCCTACCTCGGGCCCGAGGCGACGTTCACCCACGAGGCGGCCCGGCGCTCTTTCGGGACCAGCGTGGACCTGGAGCCGCAGGCGACCGTCGCCGAGGTGTTCGCCAGGGTGGAGCGGGGGGAGGCCCAGCACGGCGTCGTCCCGGTCGAGAACTCCATGGAGGGGACCGTCACCCACACTTTGGACGAGCTGATGAACAGCCCGCTCAAGGTCTGCGGCGAGATATACCTACCCATCTCCCAGAGCCTGCTTTCCCGCGAGACGGATCTCGGAAGTATAACCACCGTCTACTCGCACCCGATGGCTCTGGCGCAGGCCGGAACCTGGCTGCGGCGGGAGACGCCGGCGGCGAGGCTGGAAGAGGTCGAGTCCACGGCTGAGGCCGCCCGGCGGGCCGCCGAGGAGCCGGAGGTGGCGGCCGTTGGGAGCGTGCTCGCGGCTGAGGCGCACGGGCTCGCGGTCCTGGCCCGCAACATCCAGGACGCTCGCGCCAACGCGACGCGTTTCATCGTGCTGGGGCGGGCGTGGGCAGGCCGCACCGGCAGGGACAAGACGAGCCTGGTCTTCGTGTTCAAGGACCGTCCCGGTGGCCTGCGGGATGCGCTCTCTGCTTTTTCGGACGAGGGGATCAACCTCACCCGCATCGAGAGCCGGCCGAGCCGGCGGCAGGCGTGGACCTACGTGTTCTTCGTGGATTTCCAGGGTCACCCCGAAGACGAGCGGGTCGAGCACGCACTACAAAAACTCGCGGAGCGTTGCACCTACGTCGGCCTGATCGGGGCCTACCCCGAGGTCCCGACCGAAGTTACCGGATAGTCTCCGGGCGGCCCGCGCGGATGGATTTCAAGACCGCCGCGAAGGAGGTGCTGAGGGAAGTCGGCCATCCCCTCCATTACACGGACATCACGGAGATCGCGCTGTCCTCCGGCTATCTCCGGAGCGCCGGACGCACGCCGCACAACACCATGCGGGCCCGGCTCTCCGTGGACGTTCGGGACAACCCCGAGAGCCCGTTCGCCCAGACCGCGCCCGGCGTCTACGGGCTCAGGGTGGAACTCTGATCCCCGGAGAGATGCTGTATATTGAACGCCCGAAGACACCTTTACATGTGCGGTCAGGAGGCATGATGGTCGAACTGGCGGATAGAACGCTAACGGACGCGGCCTGGAAGACGAAGAACCTCGAAGACTACGACCGGCGGTTGGAGCGGGCGGCCCGGAGGGTGGACGAGCTCGCCAGGGAGCACGAGACGGCGGCGCTCGTGATCTACGAGGCCGCCCTGATGAAGAGCGGCCGCCCTGCGGAAGAGGTCCGCGAGACGGTGCGCCGCTTCGGGGACACGTGGCAGGACGAGGAGGAGTCGCTTACCATCCCAAGGGTCAGCGGCATCATGAACGTCGAGGGCGGCGAGTGGTTCTTCGGGGACGATGGGCTGCGCGTTATGGCCGGCCAGCTCCTGGGGCAGTTTCAGCACCGGGTCGCCCAGTACAACTACGTGGACGAGCGGGAGGTACTCAAGCGCTGGGCCGACTCTTACGATACCCGGCTCTTCATCCGGCGTCGCATCTACGAGACCGAGCCGGTGGTAGGCGTGGTCTCCGGCTTCGACTTCCCGCTCGTGCAGTACCTGCGCGTGGCCGCCGGGGGTAATACGGTCGTGCCATCCGAAGACTTGGCGCGGGCGCTCGAAACCCTCGGTTTCCCCGAAGGCGGGGATGAATACGAGATCCTGGCCCGCGCCGAGAGCCTGGCGCTCCACCTCGACCTTCCTGCGCCCATAGTCGGTGCGCTGCTCGAAGACATCGCCCGTGACGGGCTTACGGACTTCCCTGAACCGCCGGAGCCCACGTCGGAGGAAGACAACGGCGAAGAGTCACCTGGGGAGACGCCATCTGGCGAGACGGCGAAGCCCGCTCCCGAAGACCGGGCGGCCCGCCGCACGGCGCGGGAGGACCCGAGGAAGGGCGAGGAGCCTACGCGGGTGCAGGACCCGCAGGCTAGCGACGCCCCTGGTGTGCGGCAAGAGGCCGGGGACAAGAGCGAGCCCGTTTCCCCGGAGACTGGTCGGGAAGGAGCACCCGGTAAGGAGGGGGACGAAGACGAGGGATGAGGAGAGCAAGTGCGGCCTGACCTGGTCTGTCTGAGATGGTAAGATGTGCGGTAGATCAAGCAATAATTCGCTAAATCAGGCGTAATGGTATGGTACAAGCTAGAGGGATATGCACTCCCTAGAGAGACGAGCAAGGAGCAACGCGGGTAATGGCAGAATCGAAAAAGCGCATCGCGCTCAAGCCGCACATGAAGCAGATCCGGGAGTGGGTGGATCAGGGCAAGGCTGACGATTGGATCGCCGACGCCCTCGGAACCAGCGCCTCCAGCGTGCAATCCTTCCGCTCCCGCAACGACATCTACCGCCGTGAACGGGGCCGGAACGAGCCCGAGAGCGTCTTCGAAGGCGTCCTCGACCATGGGGAACGCGATGGCTGGGGCATGTGGTTCGATCCGGCGGTTGCCGAAGACCCGATCTGGCGCCAGTACTGGTCCGGCGTCGAAGCGGTGGTCGTGAAGATCGCCGAAGACTCCATAGTGCTGGAGGCCTTCACGGAGGAAGGCTCCGGGGATGGATCTGGCGCCGCGCTCGCGCGGAGCGCCGTGCCCGTCATCGCCGATGGAGCCGCAGATGGTTCGGCGGATAGCGCCGTCGATGGGCTGGACAACGGTTCCGGTTCGGGGAGCGCCATGCCCCGGGAGCAGGGCCGCGTGAAGTGGTTCGATTCCGACAAGGGTTACGGGTTCCTGGTACGTCCAACCGGAGATGACCTCTTCGTGCACAACTCCGAGGTCCAGGGAGATCCCTCCGCGCTTGAGCAGGGTGGTGAGGTCGAATACGAAGTCGGCCGTAACGACCGGGGCCCCAACGCCCGCCGCGTTCGCATCCTGGGATAGGAGCCCCGCCGCAACACGCGATGGCAAAGCCCTGCGCCCGATTTCGGACGCGAGGCATTGCTATCTGGCTCATTCCACGTTGGAGGCGCCGGGCCCGCGGCTTTCGGGGAGGTGATCCGTGGATGCCAGTTCCAGCAGGCGCGGCGCGGTGCCGTTCGCGTCCCATTCGATGCGTGTGATCGAAGCGTTCGCCGCGCGCTTGGTGCCCGGAAGCACGTCCGGTCCGAAGCGGTCGCGCAGAAAGGCCCGCATCACCCCGCCGTGTGAGACGGCGACGATACGAGCGCCGGAGGAATGGCGGGCGACGATATCCGAGATCGCGCGCTCGAAACGCTCCAGGATCTCCTCGTCCGTCTCGGCCCCGGCCATCGCCCAGCGCTTCTCTTCCGGGAGGCCGAGGAACTTCCGGGCGAACTCCGGGTTGCTGGCTTCCTGCTCCGCCCAGGTGTGGCCCTGGAGCACGCCACCGTACCGCTCCGTCAGGCCATCGGCGGACGTTATCTCACCGGGAAAGTTCGCCTCGCGGGCGACGATGCGGGCGGTCTCGAAGGCGCGGGAGAGTGGGCTGGAGTAGAAGGCGTCGAGCGGTTCGCCGGAGAGATGGAGACCCGCATGGCGCGCCTGGAGGCGTCCCTCGTCTGAGAGCGGGTAGTCGAGCTGGCCCTGCCAAACGCCGCTGGTGTTCGCGGTGGACTGGCCGTGACGGATGAAAACTATCTCTCGCACGTCGCGCACAGGGCTAGAGGGTAGTCCATGAATGCGCTTTCGGCAAATCTTCTCGGGTGCTAGAATCTGCCGGTCGCAGAGGTTCCCACGCTCGGGGGAGTTGTCACATGTTTGAGGAAGGCGAGGAGCGCGCGGCCGCGGGAGGGTGGTCCGCCGTGGAGATCGAACGCGATGCCCAGCGTCCGGCGGCGATCCTGCGGGTGGCGGGAGAGCTGGAAACCCGTGGCGGTGAGATCGTGGAGCTCTTCAAGGAGATCCGCTCCGATGAGGGACAGGTAGTGGTGCCGATCCACCTGCGCCGGGACGATGAAGATTTTTTCTTCGAGGTTGAGACCGGGCCGTGGGACGCGAACGCGAGAGGGCGGCTGACCGAGGCTGTCTCCGCCATGCGCACTGTCCTCGGCGCCGGGGCCAACCTGGAGCTGGTTAGCGCCTACCCCGCTCCAAAGGAGATCTCTTTTCTGTTCGAACGCTCGCCGGCCGCTCTGTTCGAACTGGACCTTCTCGGAGCCGACCCCGAGCAACCCGAGTTCTGCGCGGAACTATTTCGGGAGACGGCGGAGCGTCACTGGGACGCGGATCTGGATTACGGCCCTGAGGGTCTGCCGCTGACCGAGGAACTCCTGCGGGCCGTCCTGGAGGATGACACGGATGATCCGCCGCCGGTACTCGAAGGACTCGTGCACGGGTTGGGCTGCTACGTGGGCGAGGTCATCCGGCGCAACAGCAGGGTACAGGGATCGTGGAGTCCCGCGGACGACTGGGGCGAGGCCCTGGTTCTGGAGTTCCCGGAACTGATCGTGGACTCCGTAGGCAAGGCCCGCGCCTTCCTAGAGCGGGGTGACGAAGATTCCGTCTCGTACTACGCGCAGTACGCGCTGGAAGAACTGGGGAACGTCTCGGAGTAGCGACTCCTGAGGCTGCCTACGCTTTTGCCGCTACGAGTAGCGGCCGCGCAGTTCGCGGATAATTTGGGATGAATCCACCAGGACTTCGTCGCCGATGGTCATGATCGGAATAGCCCGCTGCCCGGAGAGACGTATGACCTCGTCCCGGCCGTCGGCGTCGGCGTTCACCGGCTCGTAGTCCAGGCCCAGCCGATCAAGCTCCCTCTTGACCCTCTGGCAATACGGACAGTACGTGCCAGTGTACAGTTTTATTGTCTCTCTCTGCTGCTGCGCTACGGTCACGCGCTCTCACCTTACCCAACATGACGAAGAATACGTCTAAACATGTAAGTTAGAGTATACCGCGCTCGCCGGGATCTCTAACATCGCGTGGTCCCGCTTGGCTGCTACCGCGTGAACCGGATCACTTTGTGCGCGGCGTTCAGATCCTGTCGAAAGCTTGGCCCGGATCGGCTGCTTGTCCGCGGAAGACGTGTCCTCCATGCGACGTTCGATTCTTGGCCAACCGGACTTTCAGTGTCTCAGTGGCTGAAGCGGGAGCCAACGGTTTCAACAGTGTTTCCAGAACGCCCTGGCGCGTCGCCGGGATGCTGTTCTACTGGCTTTGCGGCATGGAATCTACGATCTGGCTTCGACCACGATCTCTACCTCGACCGGAGCGCCGAGAGGAAGTTCGGCAACCCCGACGGCGGAGCGGGCGTGAAGCCCGGCGTCTCCGAAGACCCCGCCGATGAGGTCTGACGCGCCGTTCAAGACCTGTGGTTGGCCTTCGAAGCCGGGTGCGGAGGCTACGTAACCGGTTACCTTGATGACGCGCGCTATTTCGTCCAGACCGCCT
Source organism: Rubrobacter sp. (assembly GCA_013812245.1). GTDB lineage: Bacteria > Actinomycetota > Rubrobacteria > Rubrobacterales > Rubrobacteraceae > JACDGB01. Next base: position 1,589 of record JACCTS010000581.1, on the reverse strand, counting down.
GCCTCGGCGGCTGCGGCGGCGAGCGCGTTCAGGGCGCACAGCCGGGCTGCTTCCTGTGCGTCGTCCACGGAGACGCCATAGCCGACCTTGCCGGAGAAGGCGAGGTCTCCGTCCCGGAACGGGAGCTGGCCCGCGGTGAAGATCAGGACGCCGGAACGGGTGGCGGGGACGTATGAGCCCGCAGGCTGGGGGACGGGGGGAAGCTCGTATCCGAGATCCCGGAGCCGGGATGCGGGATCGAATGAGGCGGCCACCTAGTTCAACGCTCCTTCGTACTCGCTGGGGTCGTAGAATAGTGGGTGGTCTTCGGCCAGACGCTCGCCGGCGGTGACCTCGCCGACGATCACGGTGTGGTCGCCGGCCCGCATGGTGTCCAGCACCCGGCAGTCCAGATAGGCCAGGCAGTCGAGCAGGTGTGGGGAGCCGTTCGGGGTCAGGCCGTACGGGATGCCGAGGAACTTGTCAGCATACTCGCCGCTTGCGTCCCCGAAATGGGTCGCCACGTCCACCTGATCCTCGCGCAGGACGCTGAGGGCGAAGGTGGCGCTCTGGAGGATGTGGTCGTGGGTGTAGCGATCCTCGCGCACGGAGACGGCCAGGCACGGCGGCCTCTCGGATACCTGGGTCACCCAGGCTGCCGTCATGCCGCTCGTCTCGCGGCCCCGGCGGGTGGCGAGTACGTAGACCCCGTGGGTCAGGTAACGAAGTGAACTCTGTATCGAGTCGCGATCCTGCGGGTCCCGCTCCAACGTGCGTTCCCTCCTGTGTCGGATACGGGTATTCTACCAAGTGTGGGTATACTGCTGTCCATGCCGTATGGAAGTCGCTTTCCAATAAGCGAATGAACGCCTCGCTCGTTGGTATCGGAATCCTGCAGGCTGTCCTGTACCTGCTTTTCATCCGGGCCGCCGACCTCTACGAACGCGAGCCGCTGCGCTACGTCGTGGCGGTCTTCGTGTGGGGCTTCACCGTGGCGGTCGGCATCTCGCTCGTCTTCAACACCCTCGCCTCCATGACCCTGAGCGCGATGGCGGGGGCGCAGGTGGCGAACCTGGTCACCGCGGTGGTCGTCGCGCCGGTGGTGGAGGAGAGCGCCAAAGGTCTCGCCCTCGTGATAATTTTCGTCATCGCTTACCTCGTGGCCCGGCGCGGCGGTGAGGTCGAGTTCTCCGGCGTCATGGACGGCATCGTCTACGGATCGGCCGTCGGCTTCGGTTTCGCCATAGCGGAAGATCTCCTGTACTACGCCCAGTTCGGGCCGGAGACTTTCGTGGTGCGCCGGATCTTCGGCGGTTTCGGGCACGCGGCCTTCACTTCGCTGACGGGGATCGGGATAGGTCTCATCACCTGGGTGCGCTATCGCGCGCTGAAGGTGGTGCTGCCGATCCTGGGCCTGCTGGCGGCCATGACGCTGCACTCCCTGTTTAATTTGACGGCGACGCTGTTCGGACCAGTGGCGTATGCCGTGATGTTGCTGGTGTTGCTCGTCTACTTCGTGCTGATAATCGTGTGGCTGGCCGTGGAGCGAAGGACCATCCGTAGTGAGCTCAGCGATGAGGTGAGAGACGGCACCATAAGCCAGGACGAAT
>JACCTS010000573.1 GCA_013812245.1 Rubrobacter sp. | reverse complement strand
AAGAAGAACGGTTTGGAGAGTCACTTGCGGACAGAAGAATCACCACTGCGTGTAGGGGTGGTCGGCCTCGGCTACGCCGGAGAGCAGCACCTGAAGAACTTTGTCAGGATGCCGAACGTGGAGGCCGTTGCACTGGCCGGGCTGGAAGAGGAGCGGCTGAGGGAACTCGGCGAACATTATGGGGTGCGCGACTTGCACGGGAGCTGGGAGGACCTTGTTGCCCGCGACGATCTGGACGTCGTGAGCATAGGGGCGCCGAACCATCTCCACGCGCCCATCGCAATCGCGGCGCTGGAGGGCGGAAGGCACGTGCTCTGCGAGAAGCCGCTCGCCCGGACGGGGGATGAGGCCGAAAGCATCGTGCGGGCGGCCCAGAAGGCTGACAGGGCGGTTCATATAGCCTTCACGCAGCGCGAGCGGGGGGACGTGCAGGCGCTCAGGCGGCACATAGAGGAAGGGAACCTCGGCAGGATCTACCATGCCAAAGCCACCTGGATGCGCCGCAACGGCATCCCCGGCATGGGCGGCTGGTTCACCAGCAAGGCGATGGCCGGCGGTGGCCCGCTCATAGACCTCGGCGTGCACATGGTGGACATGGCCCTCTACCTCATGGGCGAGCCCCAGGTCGAGAGCGTGAGCTGCGCCACCTACGCCGAGCTCGGCCCGCAGGGCCGCGGCGGTTGGCAGGGCAAGGGCATGATGACCGGCGGCAACGCCTACGAGGTCGAGGACCTCGCGACAGCCTTCATCCGCCTCTCGGATGGGGCGACCCTCAACCTCGAGGCTGGCTGGGCGGTCTACCGTGAGTCGAGCGACGACTTCGGCGTGACCCTCTACGGCACCGACGGCGGTGCCGAGATGAAGGTGAGAAACTACGGCACCCGTGACACCGTCCGCATCTACACCGACGTCGCCGGCGTACCGGCCGTCGTCACCCCCGAGATAGAGCCGCGAGAAGGCCACTACGCCGTCGTGCGGCGATTCGTAGAGACCATCCGGAGCGGAAGCTGGAAAGGCCAGCACGGCGAAGACGGCCTTGGACGGGCCCGGATCATCGACGCCTGCTACGTCTCGGCCCTCGAAGGCCGGGAGGTCTCTTTGCGCGATGTGGACGAAGAGGAGACCGTATGAATCCGCGCTGTTCGTGTACGGCGGATGGAAGTGGGGTGAGGGCCCGGTATTCTACTGTTCGCTTGCCATGTGGCGAGCGACTCGAAACCTGAAGCCCACAAACAAGGAGGCGACATTATCGAGGATACGCCGGTAAAGATCGGGGTGGTTGGATGCGGCAAGATCAGCGACGTGTACCTGGAGAACTGCCGCGCCTCGGACGATGTGGAGGTCGTCGCGTGCGCGGACCTGGACGAGGACCGGGCTCGGGAGAAGGCCGCGCAGTATGGGGTGGAGCGGTCCGGGTCCGTCGCTGACCTTCTCGCAGCCGACGACATCGAGGTCGTGCTCAACCTGACGGTCCCGCAGGCGCACGCCACGGTCTCCCTGGCCGCCTTGAGGGAGGGCAAGTCCGTCCACACCGAGAAGCCGCTCGCCATAGACCTCGACGACGCCCGCAGGATGCTCGACGAGGCGGGGGAGCGGGGGATCAGGGTCGGCTGCGCCCCTGACACCTTCCTCGGGGGAGGATTGCAGACCTGCCGCGGACTCATAGACGATGGCGCCATCGGGGAGCCCGTCGCCGCCACGGCCCTCATGATGAACCACGGCCCCGAGGACTGGCACCCCGACCCCGACTTCTTCTACCAGCACGGCGCGGGGCCTATGTTCGACATGGGCCCCTACTACCTCACCGCCCTCGCCACCCTCGTCGGCCCGATCAGGCGCGTCGCGGGCTCTGCCCGCGCCTCCTTCTCCGAGAGGACCATCACCAGCGAGCCCAGGTACGGGACGAAGATTCAGGTCACCACCCCCACCCACCTCACGGGAGTCATGGACTTCGAGAGCGGTTGCGTGGGCACCCTGGTCACGAGCTTCGACGTCTGGACGGAGTACGTGCCCCGCATCGAGATCTACGGCACCGAGGGTTCCCTGCGGCTGCCCGACCCCAACACCTTCGGCGGCCCGGTGCTCCTGTGG
>JACCTS010000561.1 GCA_013812245.1 Rubrobacter sp. | reverse complement strand
GGGGCGTTGAAGCTCAAGGAGATCTCCTACCTCCCCTCCGAAGGCTATCCATCCGGCGAAATGAAGCACGGTCCTATAGCCCTCGTGGACGAGCACTGCCCCGTCGTCGTCGTCCTGGGCGACGGCCTCCTTCGCGAGAAAACCCTCTCCAACGTCGAGGAGACCGTAGCCCGCGGCGCCAACGTCATAATGGTGGCCCGCGAAGACGACAAGGCCGCCCACCGCGCGGCCCGCGCCGTATTGCCGGTCCCCGAGGCGCCGGATCTCCTTGGACCCATTGTCTGGAGCGTGCCGCTCCAACTCCTCGCCTACCATGTCGCCAAGCGCCGCGGCCTGAACGTGGACAAGCCGCGCAACCTCGCAAAGAGCGTGACAGTGGAGTAGCTTTGTAGATGGATAGAAGCTGCGCCTGGAGGAAGGAGTCATCGTGCAGGAAACGAGCCTGATCCTGTTCCCTGGCCCCGGCGCCAAGATCACGACTAGCGATGCCGCCAACAACATCCTCGTTCTCAGCCGTGGCGTCACCCTGGGACGCCGAGCGGCGCTGGTCTCTGCGGTGGGGCGAGTGTGGGCCTGGTGACGCACTCACTGTTCGCGGCGGCTGGTCTCTCGGTGCTGCTGGCGCGGTCGGCAGTGGCCTTCTCCGTGGTCAAGTACGCGGGGGCGGCGTACCTGATCTACCTCGGTGTCAGAGCATTGCTCGACCGGGAGAGCTTCGTCTTGCCGCGGGGAGTGGCCTCCGTGAGACTTCGGAGCATCTTTACCCAGGCCGTGGCCTCGAACGTCCTGAACCCCAAGATCGCCGTGTTCTTCCTTGCGTACCTGCCGCAGTTCGCGGACCCGGCGGTGGGCGGCACGGCCCCGCAACTGCTGGCGCTCGGGCTGGTATTCGCGCTCATGACGTGGGCGATTTTCAGCGTGATCGCGTTGTTCTCGGGGACTCTGGGGACATGGCTGAGGACACGTCCGAAGCTGGCAGGCGGTCTGGGATGGCTCACCGGAGGCGTGTTTGTTGGACTGGGGGTGAGGCTTGCCTTCACAGATCGCCAGTAGTTGCTACAGACCGTGCTCCCGTAGAAACCGTCCGGTCTTCTTGTTGATAAGCGCGAAGGCTTCACGGGAGGGAATGTGACGACAATCCTTGAGAAGTTCGGCGTACACCAGGTTCGGGATGATCACTTTGGCGCATTCCAGTACGGTTTCGCCGGGGAAGAAGATGTCGTTTTCGGCCGCGAAGACGAGCGTTGGGGAGCCGAAGTCTCTTAGCTCTTCGGAGGTAGCCTTGCGGGGCAGGTCGGAATCCAGCTTTACGTGGCGGTAGACGGCCCCGATCTGCTGCGTGAGGTCTTCGTCTTCCTCGGTTAGCAGGGGGCTGGCGGCCTTCCGAAGTTGTTCGCTGCTCGGGGAGAGACGGTACCGGATCATCGGTAGTGCGACCTCGATCAGCATCCGGGGGATCGAACCGCCAACGATCCCGGATGGAGAGACGAGAACCGCGCCGGAAACACGCCCCGGCGCGTGGCCCGCGACCCGCAGGGCGACGCCGGCCCCGTAGGAGATCCCCACGAATGGCGCTCTCTGTATACCGAGGCCGTCGAGGACCTCTTCCATCCAGCGTGCATGCCCGTCGCCCTTCGACGAGGGCCGGGACGGCGTGCTTCTACCGGGCTGCCCGATGATGTCAGGCGAATAGACGCGCCGGTTCTCCGCGAGCGGCAGGAACCACCCCAGGCAGGTCGGATTGAGGAAGTTGCCTCCCGACAGGACCACGACCGGGGGAGCTTCCTCCGGTCCGGTTGCCAGGACGTGCGTATCGCCCAGTCTCGTCCTGACCGTCACGCTTTCGACTTCGGCGCCGAGGCGGGCCAGAGCGTCATCGTAGAGCGCCATGATCTCCGCTTCGCCCTCGGGGCTTCTGTAGATCTGAGAGAACATCGCACCTACTTTCGAGATCCTGGAAACCTCGGGAAACGCGTGGCTACCGGATTACCTGCAAAGCCTGGGGTTCGATGCGAAAGGACATCGGGAGGCGGCCCCAGATCTCGCCGTCGATCTGGACGGGGACGTTGGCGCCGGGGGCTCGGGCGCGCAGTTCCTTGGCGCCGAAAGAGCGCATGGAGCGGTTCAGTGGGTTGCGGGCCAGGATGCGGGCCAGGATGTCGGGGCGGAGGAGCACGCTGACGCGCTCGACCAGAATCGCCTCAAGCTCGCCGCTCGTCAGGGAGCCGGGGCCGGCGACCCTGAAGTCGCCGCCGTAGTAGTGGCCGTTGGCGATGATGGCGAACTGGCTGACGTAGGTGGTGTCGCCTTCGATCACATGCACCGAAGGTATATCTTCTTCCATGAGCACCTTCACCGCCACGAGCGGAAAAGCGAGGATCCGCAGGTAGCGTTTCAGGCGCGGCGTCATGGTACGCACTACGCTCGCATCGAAGCCGATGCCCGCCATGCACGCGAAGCGCCGCTCAACTCCCTCTCGATCCGTGGCGACACCGAGGTCTATGCGGGAGGTATTGCCCTCCAGGATGCGTTCGCAGGCGCGCTTGAGATCCAGGGGCAGCCCCAACTCCCGCGCCAGTACGTTTGCCGTGCCAAGCGGCAGGATGCCCAGCGTGGCATCCTCGGACAGACCGTTTATAACCTCGTTCACGGTGCCGTCGCCGCCGGCTGCGATCACCAGCCGGCCGCCGGCGAGGGTGGAAAGCTCCGTGGCGTGATCCGGGTGCTCAGTGTTCAGAACCTCGACCTCCCGGCCGCCGGCCTGAAGCACCTTCGCGTACTGCTCCAGGTATTTCTTGCTGCCCGCGCGCCCCGAATTCGGGTTCCCGATTATTACCGTGTCCGTGGATCTATCCATCTCTCTTACTATATGCCCTTTTGCCGATGGTGTTTCTTGCAGTAACATACGATCTGTGTGCTCTCCGGGTGGATACGATGGATAGGCCGAAAAGTTCCCTCGAAGGCTTCGTGGTGCCAGGAATCGGGGTGGACGTGGTGGACTGCGAGCGGATGAAGTTCGCCCTGGAACGCACGCCCCGGATACGCAAGCGTCTCTTCACCGACGCGGAGATCGAATACTGCGAGAAGTACCGCTTCTACGAGCGTCACTTCGCCGGACGCTGGGCTGCCAAGGAGGCCGTGACCAAAGCCCTCGGCTGCGGCCTGATCCAATGGAACGGCGTCGAGGTGATGCGCCAGCGACGCCGCGCCCCCACAGTACGTATCTTCGGCAAGATCAAGCAGTTCGCGGACGCCGTGGGCGTCCGTGAGGAGGACATCCACATCTCCATCACCCACTCTGAACTCTCCGCCGTCGCCGTCTGCACCATCCGGCGCGAGCAGATAGCTAGATGAAGCTCTACTCCGCAGACGAGATGTCCCGCGCCGACAACACGGCGCAGCAACTCGGCATCCCCGGCGGTGTCCTCATGGAACGCGCCGCAGTGGCGATGGCTGAAGAAATACTGGAGCGATATCCTCCTCACAGCCTTCGCGGACGGGCGCTCGCCGTCTGCGGCGGTGGCAACAACGGTGGAGATGGGTTCGTCATAGCCCGCGAGCTGCACTGTCGCGGCGTCGAGGTCTCCGTCGTCGCCACCAAAGATGAATATTCTGGTGATCCGGCGACGAACCTCGCGGTGCTGCGGAACCTTGGGGTAGAGATCCATGGTCCCGAGAGACTGGACGATTTGCTGGACGGTACGGTCCTCGTGGTTGATGCGCTGCTCGGCACCGGCTTCTCGGGAGAGGTGCGGGAGAAGGAAGCAGCCCTGATCCGGGAGCTCAACGACGCCCGCATCACGACCGTCGCGGTGGACGTGCCTTCCGGGGTGGACGGCTCGACGGGGGAGGTGGCCGGGGAATCGGTGCGGGCCGACGCGACCATCTGCGCGCACGCCGCCAAAATAGGATGCGTGATCTCTCCGGGTCGCGAGCAAGCCGGAGAGGTCATCGTCGTGGATATCGGCATCCCACCAGAGGCCGACGTGGAGCCTTCGCTCTCGTGGACGGACGCGGATTCGTTGCGAGGCGTCGTCCCACGCACCGAAGAGCCGGCCCACAAATACTCTGCGGGCGCGCTGCTCGTGGTCGCGGGCTCGCGGGCAATGACGGGTGCGCCGGTGATGTCCGTCCAGGGGGCGCAGCGGGCCGGGTGCGGTATCGTGTTCCTCGCCACGCCAGAGAGCGCCGCTCCCGCCGTGGATCTCAAGCTCACCGAAGCCCTCGTCTACGGTGTCGCGGAAGGCGATGACGGAGGCATGACCTCCGGGGCGCTGGAGCAGATCCTGGAGCACACGGGCCGCGCCTCGGCGCTCGCGGTCGGGCCAGGAATCGGCACCGGCGAAGAGAGCCTGCGGCTGGTCGAGAGTATCTTGCGCGAGGCCGAGGTTCCAGTGCTCCTCGACGCGGACGCCGTCACGGCCCTCGCCGGTTCGGACGCCCTCGCGAAGCGAAGCGCGCCGACCGTGATAACGCCCCACGCCGGAGAGCTCGGCCGCCTGATGGGGAGCGGCGCGCGCGAGGTGTCCGCCCACCGTCTCCGCTCCGCGCGCCAGGTGGCGGAGCAGCACGGCTGCTGTGTGCTGCTCAAGGGATCGGACACCCTGATCGTCGAAGGCGAGAGGGCGGCGGTCAACTCCACCGGCAGCGTTGCGCTCGCCACGGCCGGGACGGGGGACGTGCTGACCGGCGTGATCGGGGCTCTCCTCTCCCGCGGCATGGACGCCTACGACGCCGCCCGCGCCGGAGCCTGGGTCCACGGACGGGCGGCGGAGCTGTGGCTGGAAGAAACGGGATGGCCCGAGGAGAGCATGGTCGCCACCGATCTGCTCCCGCTGATACCGCAGGCCGTCGGCGAGCTTCTGTAGAGACTCAAGGCCTCCGTCTGGGTTAGTATCAGAACTCAGGATTTGGGCATCATCAAAAGGCGGGGAGGATCGGAGTGGAGCGACAGGACATTCGGGATCTGAAGGTCGGCGACGTTATGCACGAGGACTGGCCCAGCCTGGAGCCGGACAGCACCGTCGAGGACGTTATCAAGCTGTTCGCGGAGACCAGTGTATCCGGCGCTCCGGTGGTCGAAGGGAACCGCCTCGCTGGCATCGTCACGGAAGGGGATCTCATCTTCCAGGACGCCGAGATCAAAGCGCCGGGCTTCCTGGACATTCTGGGAGGTATGATCCCGCTCGGCAACTGGGAGGAGTACCGCGAGGAGACGCTCAAGAGTGCCGGCGTGACGGTTGACGAGGTCATGACGAAGGACCTTACCACCGTCTCCCCCGACACCTCCCTCTCTGAAGCCGCGACCATCATGGCCGAAGATAGATTCAAGCTCCTGCCCGTTACCGACGGCGAGGAACTGCGCGGTGTGATCACACGCATGGACATCCTCACCCTTCACATCCTCAACCCCCGTCAGTAACCTGGCGTGAAAGGCAGCGCCATGAGCGTCTGTGCCTCCGGTCGTACCTGGGCCGAGATAGACCTCGACGCGGTGCGCCGCAACGTCCGTACCCTCAAGCGCCGGGCCGCCGATACTCGTTTGATGGCTGTGGTCAAAGCCGACGCCTACGGTCACGGCGCGCTCCCCGTCTCCCGCGCCGCGCTGGAGGCTAGTGCTGACTCCCTCGCCGTCGTCACGGTCGAGGAGGGTGCGGAGCTACGGCGAGGTGGCGTCACTGTGCCTATCCTGATCTTCACAGACCTTCAGCCGGACAGGCTCCCGCTCGCAGAACGAAATCGCCTCATGGTTACGGCGCATTCCCTCATCAGCGCCCGGCGCATCGCGGCCCGCCCTGGCCTGAAAGCACACCTGAAGGTGAACACCGGCATGAACCGCTGGGGTGTAGATCCGGTGGAGGTGGGGGAAGCACGCAAAATCCTCGGCGGCCAGCTCGCTGGCGTGTACACGCATTTCGCCTCCGCCGACTCCGACCCGGAGGCAACCCGGCGCCAGATCGAAAAGTTCGATGAGGTGCTGGCCGCACAATCATTCGGGGATATCATGGTTCACGCCTCCAACTCGGCGGGCACGCTCTGGCATCCCCGCGCCCGCTACGACTGCGTGCGTCCCGGCGTCGCTATCTATGGATTGCATCCGTCGGGCGACGAGGGAGATCCGGCGGACGAGGACCTGCGTCCCGCCATGACGTTCAAGAGCTACGTGGCGGATACGAGAAAACTGGAGGCCGGTGATGGGGTCTCATACGGCCTGACGTTCCGGGCTTCGGAGCCGATGTTCGCCGCGACCGTGCCGGTAGGGTACGCTGAAGGCTATCGTCGCGCTCTCTCGGGGAAGGCGGAGGCCCTGATCCGAGGCCGGCGGCGGCCACTTCTGGGACGCGTTACGATGGACGCCTGCGTGTTCGGGGTGGACGCGGCGGTAGAGGTGGGGGACGAGGTCGTGCTGATCGGGGAGCAGGGGAGAGAGAGGGTGCTCGCCGAAGAGGTCGGCCGGTGGGCCGGCACGATAAACTACGAGGTAACGGCCGGGGTGAACCCCCGGCGAGTCGAGAGGAGCTATCGAAGTGTTCAAGGATCTTAACTGGGGACCCGCCTTCAAGCGGGCCGCGATATTCGTCGCGATCTGGCTCGGTCTCGTCTACGCCATGAGCGTGGCGGCCCCGGACAGCTTCCTCGCCATGACCCGCGCGCAGATACCGAGCCTGATCATCAACGCCATAATGTTCTTCTTCCTATTCGCCTTTATCTTCGCCTTCACCGAGAAACGCCGGATCCAACGGGTGGAACAGCTCAAGACGCAGAAGAAGGGCAAGCCCGACAAGAGCCCGGCGGACGCTAACGGCGAGGTGATGGAAGGTTCACTCAGGGGCCAGCGCAACCCGAACACCAGCCGCAAGAAGGCCCGCCGCAAGCGGTAAGTGAACCACGCCAACGGACGGCATCGAGCTTGAAGGAGCGCTGGTCAACGGGCTGGTCCATGATAGCGTCCGGTTGCGCTACCATCACCAACTCGCGTCGTCTTCGAAGAACGCGAAATCGTACCCGGGACATTTGTCATGGTCTTCGAAGAGCTCATCCCATTCCCTGCGGCCATTAAA
>JACCTS010000541.1 GCA_013812245.1 Rubrobacter sp. | reverse complement strand
CGGAAGGGATAACCGCTGAAAGCATCTAAGCGGGAAGCTCGCCTCGAGATAAGATCTCCCACCTCTTCGAGAGGGTAAGACTCCTGGTAGACCACCAGGTTGATAGGCCACAGGTGTAAGCACGGCGACGTGTTCAGCCGAGTGGTACTAATAAGTCGAGGGCTTGATGGTTTCTTTTGCATTTCGCGCTATGCGGTTTTCAAAGATCAGGCAAACAGCTCTACGCGGACTTACAACTGAATAGCACTGCCGCTTTTAGAAAGGGTGACGATGGCGGCGGGGATACACCTCTTCCCATTCCGAACAGAGAAGTTAAGCCCGCCAGCGCCGATGGTACTGCGGGGGAGACTCCGTGGGAGAGTAGGTCGTCGCCCATTTTTATGCCGTTTTTGGAGCGTTTCGCCCTGGTCAGGATAGCGTACATCGGTAGACTCTTTGATCCTCACTGACTGGGAAGCATTGCCACTGGTCGAGCCGATCGTCGAGGCCGCTGGTGCGCAGGCTATTAGCCGATCATGGAGCCGTGTCCAGGTTCCCGGTCACTGGCAACTCGAAAGTGCCTTCGCGGCATATGAAAGTCTAGTGCTGTACCGATGCCGATTTGCTGCGCAGCGTTCCACCCCCGAGCTTCCAGCCTCGTTTCTCCGGTTCGGTGGCGTCTATTACTCGGCGCGGGTGTGGCTGAATGGGATCTATCTGGGTGCCCATGAAGGGTACTTCTCTGCTTTCGAGTTCGACGTTACGGATGTTCTCGCCGATGGCGACAACGAGCTGCTGGTCGAGGTCCTCAGTCCAGAAGAGCCGGAAGAGAACGATCGAACGACCATTGGTGGAGTGTGGGCCATGTGGGACGGCATGGCTGCGCACTTTAACCCCGGAGGTATCTTCAGGGCAGTGAGCCTTGTGCGGTCGGGGGAACTCTGTGTTCGTCAGCTGGAAGCCACGTCCGACCATAGGGGGAATGGACGCGCTCTGGTGGAAGTCTATGCCCACCGAGGATTGCCCCTGGTTCTGGAGGGCCAGATACTACCGGTTGGCTTCGATGCGCCGAGCGCCGAATTCCAGGAAGAAGTATGGGCTGAGCCCGGGGTCAACCGCTTCGAGTTCGAGTTTCATCTTCCAGCACCTCGCATCTGGTGGACGTGGGATCGTGGCGAACAGCCGCTGTATGAACTGACGCTCAACTATAGTGGTGTCGAAGAGAACGTGCGATTCGGGGCGTGTACCGTAGAGCTCAGGAATTGGACAGTGTATCTCAACGGTGAGCGGCTGTTCTTGCGCGGGATCAACTACCTGCCGACGGACGTGTATCCGGCGAGGGCTTCGGAGGAGCGGCTACGGGCTGACGCATCCCTGGTACGCGAGGGTGGCATGAACGCTCTCCGGGTTCATGCTCACGTGGCAGAGTTGGCATTCTATGAGGCGTGCGATGAGATGGGGCTTTTGATCCTCCAGGATTTCCCTTTGCAATGGACCCATCGCCGGAGCATCCTGCAATCCGCTGTAACCCAGGCAGGTGAGATGGCCCGTGACCTGCAGAGCCATCCTTCGGTGGGAATATATCTGGCGCACGACGAGCCATTCTACGTCGCGCCTCCTGAGAAATGGAGCGTTCTCGGACTTCTGCGCACTGCCGCCGAGGTGCTATCGCCGCGCTGGTTGCTCTGGCAGAGAAGGGTCCTCGGTCCTGCCGTCATGCGTGCCATCTCCGCGGAAGATGGGTCGCGGCCCGTGATCGATGCGGCTGGTCATCCATTGACGACGAACCACCTGTATTTCGGCTGGTATTACGGCAATTTCAGAGACCTGGAACGGCTCGTGAAGGTCCTGCCCGGTTTCTCACGGTTGCCGACGGAGTACGGGGCACAGGCGCTCCCCGACGCAGAGACGCTGGAGGAGATCTGGCCTTCGGGACGAAGGCCGGACTGGGAGAATCTCTCCGTCAACTATCGGCTCCAGGCGGGACGCATGATGCGCTACGTGCCGTGGAAGGGGAATAGAGAAGCCTTTGTCCGGGAGAGCCAAGAGTACCAGGCAAAGGTCCTGAAACACGCAACGGAGTTTTTCCGACGGCGCAAGTACCAGCCGACTGGGGGAACGTTCGCCTTCATGCTCAACGATCCGGTTCAGGCCATCTCCTGGTCCGTCGTGGACTGGAGACGCAGACCAAAGGCGGCCTACAAAACATTGAAGCTTGCCATGCAGCAGGTTCTGGTCTGTGTCGAATATCCCGAAGACAGCTATGAGGTGGGGGCGAGGATCTCTCTACCGCTGTACGCCGTCAACGACCTCCCACGAGCATTGGGCGAGGTAACAGTGAGCTGGGATTTATGTCTGGGAGATACCGACGTGGCAAGCGGCCACGTGGAGGTAGAAATCCCGGCAGACTCGGTAGTGGAGGCCGGACGGGCCACGGCGATACTTCCGAGACCGGGACGCGCCAAGTTGCGTTTGAGGCTTTACGGTCAGGGGATGGACGTGGGCAACGCTTACGACTTTCTCGTCATGGATGCGGCACGCGTCCATAAAACTACCGCTGATACTCGGACATAGGAGTATCAGCGGTAGAGGTGCTAGAGGGTCATTGCGTACACGTTTGGTGTCGAGGACGTATGGTGGATTGGCAGCTCTTCGACCCCGGATTTTGGAGCCCCGATCTCCCGAGGTCGTGGCCACGTTTCCAAATAACGAATGTTCGCGGTTGCGGTCGGAGCCGTGCTTCGGTGCGTAATATCGGGGATGAATAAGATCACGAGCCCCTCGTCTCACGTATGAACTGGCGTGCGCTCGTTTGTTGCGGTAGGTATCGGGTTGATTTACTATGCCCGCAACCGTTAGGGATGGGGAAGGGAAATGTCCAGCACTTCGGGTGCCCTGCGCGGATTTGCCTCCGTCGAGCAGGTCGCCCAGCGCATAACTGGCGCAGCCCGTTTCCATACCTTCCGCGCACGGCGAGGCAGGATCTGTGTGTTAGAAATCTATCGTGGCCCACGGGGTGTATGAGATGGCTAGGAAAACAAAAGCGCCAGACAACCCCACCGAGAGATTGAGGGACAGGCCGACCCCTTTCTGGATCTCCAAGCGAACTCGAAACGTCCTGATCGTGTCTATTGTGGTGGCCGTTGGGTTTGTCATGTGGGTTGTTCCGGCCGCCCCGATCGCGCTCATCGGGGGCTTCGGCTTGGCCCTCGTGCTCTCATTCCCGGTCCGGGCGCTATCACACATCATGCGGCGGGGGCTGGCGATCTTCTTCTCGTTCATGTTGCTCGGTGGCCTGATCCTGGTGACGGTCCTCATCTTGATACCCTTGATTATCCAGCAATTCCTGGCCCTCGCGCAGGCCTTGCCGGGGTTGATCTCCGAGATCCAAAAATACGGGCTCTCCGGGCTACGCCTTCTGGACGAGGCCGGATATCTGCCGAGGTCACCACAGGAAACCATATCCTCGCTGCGCGAGGATTTGACCAACGCCGCACGTGTGATCGGCTCGAACACACTAGGTGGGCTCGTCGGCTATCTTTCTGGAACGTTCAGTTTCGCGCTGTCCCTGTTTGGGATTCTCTTCGTTGCCGCGTACCTTCTCGCGGACGTGCGAACGCTGAAAGCGTCGTACCTTCTGGCGATCCCGGTGAGCTATCGGCGCGATGCGCTGGTTCTCTGGGACGCCGTTGGGTACTCGCTCTCACGCTACCTGAGCGGGCTGGCCCTCATCTTGACCATACAGGGTGTGCTCTCGGCTGTGGCTCTATATTTGCTGGGCGTACCCTACTCCCTTGTCCTCGGCGCCTGGGTTTCGGCCACGGCCATTATCCCGCTGCTCGGGGCGTGGCTCGGCGCCATACCCGGGGTGATAGTAGCTTTTACCGTCTCGCCCTTAACGGGGTTCTTAACCATATTGCTTTTCCTGGTGATCCAGCAACTGGAGGGCAATTTCCTCACGCCGCGGATTCAGGGTCAGGTGCTGAGGGTGCACCCGATCTTGATCTTCCTTGCCGTGATCGTGGGTGGCGGTCTGGGGGGTATCCTGGGCGTACTCATCGCCGTTCCGACCCTCGCGGTTCTCAAGGTGTTGTTCGACTTTTTGCGCTTCAGGCTACGCACCGATCCGGCGGATGAACGTTCTCACGTTTCACAAGCTACCGTGGGCGCAAGTGTGGGTCGGCTACCGGACAAAGAGGAGGTGCCGCCGGTGGATCCCGGCTGACACGGGCACGCGGGCCCAACCATCGTCAAGCTCGCCTTGCTTCAGGAGCGGTTTTGGGCTGCGTCAAGGTCCATGAGCTCGGGGAGCGTCAGGAAACGGTAGCCATCCTGCTTGAGACGCTGGATTATGTGGGGGACGGCGACGATGGTGTGTGAGCGGTCGGCTTTAGGGTAAGCGTCCGTATCCTGTCCGTCGTGGAGCAGGGTAACGCCTCCGGGACGGACGCCGCGCAGGATGCGGTCTTGGATCGTCTGCTGGGGTGGCTTGTTCCAGTCCCAGGCCATCACCGACCATCCCATGCACCGGAGCCCCACTTCTTCCGCGACCGAGATAGTCTGTGGCCCGTACCAGCCGTGGGGGACACGGAAAATGGTCGGGAGCTTGCCGGTGGCGTCGTGGATCGCATCCTGGCCGCGCTCTAGCTCGTCCCGGATCGTGATCGGCCGGCTCCATGTCAGATGCGGATGGGTGAAGGTGTGGTTGCCGACCACGTGCTGGGAGGCGACCTCGGTCGCCAGCGTCGGCTCACGGACGACGTTGTTTCCTACCTGAAAGAATGTCGCCCGGATGCCTTCGCGATCCAGCACTTCGAGGAGTTGTTCTGTGTATGGGTGGCAAGGGCCGTCGTCGAAGGTCAGGGCGATCACACGCTCCGTGGTGCGCGCGTGCCAGAATACGGGACCGTAGAGCCAGGATTTGGGCGAGAGCCACTCGTAGACCATGAGTCCCCCCGCAGCCAATCCCAACCCGCCCGCTGCCAGGGTCGGTGCTGAGCGTAAAGGGCGCCCGGCTAAGGTACGTGCCCCGGCCACAGCCGCGCCTCCGACCGCCATCCCGGCAACGGCAGGCCAGGCGCGTGCACGTCTCAATTCAGGTGTTCCAGAACAAGCCGGGCGGCCGCTTCGGCTGAGTGCGGACGGTGGGCGGTGCGGGCCGACTCGACCATGTTGCGCCGGTGATTGGCGCTCGTCAGGATCTTCAACGTTTCTCCCAGCACGTTTTCGGTTCTCTCCGTCATCACCGCGGCACCGTAACGGACCATCGCCGCGGCGTTGTCCTCTTCCTGGCCGGGGATGGGGTTTATGAGGACCTGGGGTATGCCGCAGGCGAGAGCCTCGGTGCAGCTCATGCCGCCGGGCTTGGTAACGAGGACGGTCGAGGCCGCCAACAGATCCCTGACCCTGTCGGTGAAGCCGAGAAACGTGGCCGAGCGTCCACGTGCTGCGGCGAGGTTCTGTAGATGGAGGTGGGATTGCTCGTTGGAGCCGCAGAGCACTACCAGGTGCAGGGCGGCGCTCGCTTCGAGAAGCGTGGTCACGACGACATCCAGGTGGCCGCCACCCAGGCCCCCGCCCATTACCATCACCACCGGAAGATCATCTTCCTCTGCGTCCGGGAACTCCAGGAGGTCGCGCCGGACCCCAGCCGGATCCGCAGGTTCTTCGAAGATGGGATCTATGGGTATGCCGGTCGGGTGGATGCGATCGGCGGGCGCCCCGAGCTTCTCTACCTCCGCGGCGGCCTCGTCGTCTGCGACGACGTAGAGATCCAGGTTCGGCGGGACTCCCATGGGGTGCGGCACGTAATCGGTCAGGACGGCGGCTGCTAAGGAGCCGGGGTTCTGCTTTTTGTAGTTGCCCAGGACCCCGGCACCATAGAAGTGCGGAGCGATCAGGGCTCTTGCCCCGGTTTCGTGGATCAAACGCTCCAGCGTCCTGAGGGGCGGGCTCCTGGTCTGGGAGCTTCTGAGCGGCAGTCTTTCGGGGCTGAACGACTCGTATCCTGTGGCCCAGAGTTCCGAGATGTGTTGCAGTCTGTCGTACACGTCGGAGATGCGGTTGCTCGTTCCGGTGCGAGCGGCCTGTAACTCGGACATGCGGTATATCCTGCCGTATGCGGCGGGCATCAGCTTCAGGGAGTCCAGGTACACCTTGAGCAGCAGCGCTTCCACTGTGGGGGAGACTTCTTTGGGGAAGTCTACGATCTGAGACTCACGACTGGGATCCAGGCGCCTGACCCCCTTTTCGAGGGCCGCGCTCGCGCGCATGTGCCCGCTGCCGATGGAGCATGAGAGCATCAAGATGTCGGCTTTTTGCGAGGTTGCCACGCGAGGATTATAGCTACATGGCCGATCCAACGATACCGGAAGCGACGGAGCTATAATACTCACGATGCCGGAACTGCAAGAAGGAACGACCATCGTCTTCGTGTCGGATTCCCATATCGGTGGGGATCCGGGATGCGACGGGTTCGAGTCCCCCGATGAACTGCGCTCGCTTCTCGAAGACCTGACTGGACGCGATGGACCCGTCGAGTTGATCCTCGCGGGAGACTTCTTCGATTTCCTGCAGATAGGCCGCGTGCCGGAGAACATGAACCGGGCCTCGCTTACGATCTCACGTCCCGAGTATGAGCCGCTGTTTGCCGCCCTCAGAGGGTTCCGGGAGAAAGAAGGGAACCGGGTCGTCTATCTTCCCGGCAACCACGACGCGGAGTCATTCTGGAACCCGGATATCCAGGAGACTTTAAAGACGCAGGGGCTGGTGGACGAGTTCGCCTATAACTATCTAGCTTCCCTGGATGGTGGGGGCGAACAGACGACAATATATTGCGAGCATGGGAACCAGTTGGACCCCGCGAACACCGTCGAGGACTACCATGACCCGCTGGATACGCCGCTCGGTCACCACGTGGTCATGGATTTCACGCGCCGAGTCGCGCCGTTTGGCAGGATCTCGGGTGGCCTGGATCTATCGGAGATAAAGATGGTCTATCCGCTGGTAGCGATACCGCGTTGGGTCGCGGGCCGCTACTTCTACGATTTCGCCGGGAAGGTTGCTTCGTACTTGCTGCTGCCACTGCTCGTAGCGTACTTGGTGTACAGGGTCGCTGCGTATTTTCTCTTGCTCGCCGCCGGTGATTCTGGAGGATTCTTAGGGAGTTCCCGCGAGCTGCCACACATCCACAAGCTCTTCCTCGACATCGTGATTTTCGGGCTCGTGATCCTGGTCATCTTCGCCGTGTTTTTCCTCGTGATCCGGCACGCGGTTCGCAGGACTGTTGCTACCATGGACCCCGGCGGCCGTCCGCGCTACTCGCCCGCCCAGATCTCGCAGAACAAGATCCGCTCTATCCTGAACGGTGACGCGTGCCTACCGATGGCGCCCGACCTCGACCCGACGACGATAGATGTGTTCGTATCGGGCCACACGCACCTTCCATCGCTGGAAAAGGCGGAGAACGGAAGGGGTGAAGCCACCGTAATGGTGAACTCAGGATGCTGGTTGCGACAACTGCAGCCCGTGTCGCCGCATGTCAAAGGGCCTCCGGTGTTCGTGTCGAAGTTCGTGCTGACGTACGTCGTCGTCTCGGCGGATGAGACGGGACTGAACGTGGAGTTGTGGGAGTATCCCAAGCCAGCAAAGCAGCGCCTCAGCAGGATCGAACGCCTCATTTCCTGGAGGCTCATACCGGATCAACCACCGCCAGGCTCGAAGCCCAGGGTGCGGGCGGGTGCTACCGTGTAGTGATAACCTCTATGAAAGTAGTTGCATTTTCGAATCTGAACGTGGGAGGGATCATGGCTAAAAACGACCTTGACGAGCAGTTCGTCGCGCAGCAGAAAGAGACGTTGCAGGGTCTGAAGGAAGAGCTGCTGCGAATACAGCGCGGCATGGAAGAGGACGAGCAGGACCGGGGCGAGAGCGAGGGAGATACCCAGACAGACTCCGGTGACATAAGCCAGAGCATATTCGACCGCGAGATGGACGCCACCATCGGCGGGCAGGTCGGAAGGCGCCTGGAGGACGTGGAGCGCGCCCTGGAGAAGATAGAGGAGGGTACCTACGGGCTCTCTGATGAGAGTGGAGAGCCTATACCCGAGGGGCGGCTCGAAGCGATGCCTGAAGCTATTAGGACAGTGGAAGAGCAACAACGCTTCGAACAGGAGCGCCGGCCTACCTGATCCCCACCGCCGGATATAATCCCGGTATGGAACGAAATTCTTCACAGGACGACCATACACGAGAGCCTATCTTCCGCAGCGATCTGGAAGAACGATCGCAGGAGCATCAGTATGAACCTTCCAGGTCTACGGGTGGCCCAGGAGGCTTCCTGAAACGCATCCTGGCTCCGCTGGCGGCGCTGGGGATTTTGCTTGCGAAGTTCAAGGGGCTTGCGCTGCTGCTCCTCAAGGTCAAGTTTTTGGGGACGGCACTTACCATGATCGTGAGCATCGGGGCGTATGCGTTGCTCTTCCCGGTGTGGTTCGCGGTCGGATTCGTCGTCCTGATCTGGGTCCACGAGATGGGCCACGTTATTCAACTCAAGCGGGAGGGCATCGCCGCGTCAGCCCCGATGTTTATACCGTTCCTGGGGGCTTTCGTGGCGATGAAGCAGATGCCGAAGAACGCCCTCGCCGAGGCGCGGGTCGGGCTCGCCGGGCCGGTGCTCGGTTCGCTCGGCGCGCTTGGGGCGTGGGGAATTTATGAGGTCACGCAGCAGCCTTTGTTTCTGGGGCTGGCATATATCGGTTTCTTCCTGAACCTCTTCAACTTGCTGCCAATGCTGCCGCTCGATGGGGGACGGGCGGTCGGGGCGTTGTCGCCGGTGTTCTGGCTGGTTGGGATAGTGGGTCTCGTCGCGCTGCTCTTCGTGCAACCGAATCCGATCCTTATTTTTATCGGAATCTTGGGCGGTATGGAGTTGTGGCGGCGTTGGCGAAACCGGAACACGCTAGAGGCACGCGCGTACCAGGAGATGGAACCGATGCAGAGGTTCATGGTAGGGCTCGTGTACTTCGGCCTGATCGCGCTCCTCGGCCTCGGCATGGCCGCCACATACGTATCGAACCCGACGGCGCTGTCGTGAGGACGATCCTGTACACGGGCAAGGGAGGCGTCGGGAAAACGAGCGTCGCGGCGGCCACGGCCCTCGAAGCCGCGGAAACCGGTAAGAAGGTACTGGTGATGAGCACCGACCCGGCACACTCGCTTTCGGACGCCTTCGACACGCACATTGGGCCCGAGCCGAAGGAGATGTCGGCCGGGGTGTGGGCGCAGGAGATGGACCACACATCCATGATCGAAGACAACTGGGCCGAGATACAGGCGTACATGTCCACCGTCTTCGAGTGGCAGGGCGCGAACACCCTCGCCGCGGAGGAACTGGCTATGCTGCCTGGTATGGACGAGTTGTTCGGGCTACTGATGGTCCGTCAACATCATCAGGAAGACAGATACGACGCGCTGGTGGTGGACGCCGCTCCCACGGGGGAGACGCTCAAGCTCCTGAGCCTGCCGGATCAGATGAGCTGGTACATAGAGAAGATCTTCCCGATACAACGCCGCGCCGCCAAGCTGGTGCGACCGTTCGCCAGCCGGGCCCGCTCACTGCCGCCGTTCCCCGAGGACAGCGTGTTCGCCGCAGGCCAGAGGTTCTACGAGGCCATAGCCGGCGTCGAGGAGATCCTGACGAACAGGGATAACGCCTCCGTGCGCCTGGTCGTGAACGCCGAGAAGATGGTCGTCGCCGAGGCCCGTCGGGCTTACACGTACCTGAACCTGTACGACTACGGCGTGGATGCCGTGGTCGTGAACCGGCTCCTGCCAGATTCCGTCACCGACCCTTACTTCGCCCGCTGGCGCGAGGCGCAGGCCCGGCACATGGAAACTATCGAAGAGTCGTTCTCGCCGATCCCGATTCTCAAGGCCCGCCTGTTCGACCGCGAGATGTACGGGCTCGACGCACTGAATGCTCTGGCCGACGACGTATTCGAGGGTGTGGATCCTCTGGGAATGATGTTCCGGGGTATGGCGCACGACATCGCGAAGAACGGCGACGGCGGCTACGAGGTGACGTTCAACCTACCGCTGGCGGAGAAGCGGGACGTGGACCTCTCCAAGAACGGCGCCGAGTTGTTTGTGAAGGTCGGGAACTACCGGCGCAACATCCTGCTCCCGGATTCTCTGGCCCGGCTTTCTGCGACCGGCGCCAGCATCGAGGATGGGCGCCTGAAAGTGAGGCTCGGTGATGCATGACCCCGGACGGCGCGAAGGAGGCAGTGTGATCGGCGCGGTCGCCTACATACTCGTACCCGGAGAACGTCGCAAGAAGGCCGCCGGGCACTTCAGGAAGGCCGGGTTCGAGGCTTTGAGGGGCGTGGCCGCCCTCGCGAAGCCGGAGAAACCGGCTGAGTCATCCACTGCCCCGCAACGGCAGCGCATCGAGGTCGAATGAGAGATCGGTCCCTTGTACGGGAGAGCGCGACGAAGGAGTCGCTCGTGAAGGGCCGGACGCTGAGCAAGGCGACGGACTTCGTTCGTCGGGAAGCGGCCGTGGCCTTTCCGGCGGCGAAGCGGGCCGGCGTACACGCGGCGCGGGTGTTCCTCAGGAAGTTCTCCGAGGAGTACGCCAAAGAGCGTCGGAGGCACGGACGGCGATCAAAGAACATCAACTGAAGCCTGAAGCCTTTCAATCGTTTGGCGACACCGGTCGCTGGTAGTAAGATATTCACTATAGATTCTAGTAAGCATTACGGGAGAAGCGTATGGCGGAGAACGGGCAGCAAACAGGAACGTTCAGGGTGAAAAGCGGGATGGCCCAGATGCTCAAGGGCGGGGTCATCATGGACGTGGTGGATGCGGATCAGGCCAGGATCGCCGAGGAGGCCGGGGCCGTCGCCGTGATGGCGCTCGAAAGGGTGCCGGCTGACATCCGGGCCGATGGCGGTGTTGCTCGGATGAGCGACCCTGAGATGATCGTCGGCATCCAGGAGGCCGTCACCATACCGGTGATGGCGAAGGCCCGCATCGGGCACTTCGTCGAAGCGCAGATTCTCGAAGCCCTCGAAGT
>JACCTS010000466.1 GCA_013812245.1 Rubrobacter sp. | reverse complement strand
GTCCGACGTAACCAGGTCTGCCCCGTTTACCACCCGCTGAAACGCCGACGAGTCGAAGGCTTCCATGATCATGTGCACGGTCGCCACGCACACGTACGCCGACCGCCCCTCGCGCGCCCACCGTGCTACGCGCCGGGAGGCATCCTCGTAGGAGGTAGCGTCTACCCGCATACCAAGCACGTACCGCGAAGCCGGGGTCAAGACGGCACCTCCTTGCGCTCCAGGGCAGCCTCGTAGATCTCCATCAGCGCCAGGTAGTTGATCTCCGCGGTGTACTTTGCCTCGAACTCGGCCCGGGCCACTTCGCGCATGCGTTGTAGCTGCGCCGGGTGTGACACGGCCCACTCTACCTGTGCGGCGAGGTCCTCCGGATCGCCGGGGCGGAACTTGAGTCCCGTGCGGCCGTGTTCTACGAGCTCCGCGACCGCCCCGATGTTGGCCGCGACAACCGGGGTGCCCGCCGCGAAGGCTTCTGCCGCTACCCGGCCGAAAGTCTCGTACCATCGTGAGGGGAAGACGAGCATGTCGGCTTTCTTCATGAGCGCGTGGACATCTGCCACCGGCCTGTGTCCCAGCCACTCCACATTGGACCGTCTGGCGGCGGCTGCCACTACCTGGTCCTGCAAGGGGCCGTCCCCCACGATCTTGAGAGGAATCCCCTTTGTGAGCAGGTCCCAGGCGGCTAGCATCGTCCCCGTCCCTTTCTCGGGCGCGAGCCGACCCACGAACAAGGCGTACCCGCCTCCTCCCTGGCCCCGCCCAGGATCGGGGGCGACGAAGTTGGGCTTCACCACGATCTTCCCCGCCGGGAGACCACCCTCGACGAACTTATCCCGGGCGAACTCGGTAAGCGCGACGTAGACGTCGACCATCTCTGTCCAGGTACGCAAAGCCCGGTGGACGGTGAGCATCGTCGCTATCACCCCGCTCGCCGCCCGGCTCCCCCGGTAGCATCCGTGGACAACCCCTGGCCAGGGGACCGCCTTGCCCATACAATCCTCGCACACCCGCCCATCACGGAAGAAGAGGGCTACGGGACATAGCAGACGGTAGTTGTGCAGGGTCTGGATCACCGGCACCCCTTCGGCCCTGGCAGCGTAGTAGCCGGCCGGGGAGATCAGGGGTAGGGTGTTGTGAAAGTGGGCCACGTCGGGTCGCTCCCGGCGGATCAAGGCCCCGAGTTCACGGTACGTCGAAGTGTTCCATACCGTGTCTTTGGCCAGGGCCAAACGGTTCATGTGCTCGACTTGGTCGTTATGCACCTCGCAACGCACCACGCGATGGTTCCGACTCTCCAAGAGAGCGGTTTCTTCCACGAAAACCTGGTCCTCGCCGCCGGGTCGCTGGTATCTGTTGTGGACCGCCAAGATCTTCATCGGGCACAAATTACCATACTCGCATTTTGAGAGCATGCCGGGAGGCCGCGGGCACGGGGCGTTTCTACGGGCCGAGGCCCCGGCGCGGGCGAAGCGGCCGGACGCTAAGCAGCTCTGGCCCTTCCTAACTCCTTTTGGTGCCCCTTTCGCTCCCAAACGGCTAAAGTCAAGCTTCAGGAGGTTCTCAGAAATTAGCCAGGAAAGCTGCAAAGATCACTCGTTTGAGTGATACGCTCCGCCCCGTTGCCGACGTAAGCTACTAGTGCGATATAGACGCGGGCGGGGCCGCGAGCGCCGCCCCCGAAGGGAAGGAGTGGATGGAATGACCAGGACCATCTTCTCAAGGGTGATGTGGGTAGGCAGAGCGCCTGTGTTTCTTGTGGGCCTGGTGGTGGATCTTGGCCCTGTTGGTAGGGTTTGCCTCGGCCGCCCTGGCGGGCACGGGGAGGGGAGCAGTCTTCAACCTCGGCAAGACCAACTCCGTGAACGCTACGAGCACGCTGAAGGGGCGTGGCCAACGGTCCCATGCTCAAGATAACGAACAGCGGCGCGGGCACGGCACTCAACCTGCAGGTGCCATTTAACAAGGCGCCGATGTTCGTCAACTCATCTACCAAGGTTACCAACCTCAACTCCGATAAGCTGGACGGCAAGACCTCAGGTGACTTCATGCCGTTCAAGACCTACACGAACAGTCCCGCCGCGACGATCGGCACCTGCTTCACGGCCACCCATTGTTTCACTGAGGCATTCTGCGATGGGGGGACAAGATAATTAGCGGCGGCTTTGCCGACGTCGACGCGGGTACCACGATCGAGGTATCAACCCCAGAGGATTTCCACCAAGGGTGGTTCGTACAGTGGAAGAACGACGGCACAGCTGACTCGGTTAGTGCGCAGGCGTACTGCGCAGACTTGGGCACGCCCCACTCGCCCTGAAGGAGGTGCGGGCCGACTTGTCGAGCCAAGAATACTTTTCGGGCCGGGGTCTAGAGCAACCCCGGCCTTCTTGTACGCTTTTGTGCGGGGGGGACTACTTTCTCCGGTCCCACCAACAGAACGTAAGGGACATGCCAAGAAAGACGCTACTACTCCTCACGCCCATGTAAGCGATGCTCCTGACGTATGCAGGGGTTGCGCTAGCACAGACTCCTACTACTCTTCCGGGAACGTTGTTGGACGCAAACACGCTCGGAGCGGCCGAGGGAGAACATTACCTGTACGGCAGACACCAAGAACAGGCGAAACATTCACGGCAGAGCATAGCGGACAGCTTACCCGGCTCTCAGATCACTGTCTCTCTTGACGGTAGGTTGGAAACCTTCACCTTTAGGGTCCGCTTCGCCATCGAAGACGAGCAGGGGACGGTACATGTGCCGTGGGGTTGCAACGTTTTGGTGGACACTTTTTCACTTTAGGCCACTCTCACCTCCTCGGCGACGATGGCTCGCTCGTACTCAGAAGGACTCATGTATCCGATGGAAGAGTGCCTGCGCCTCGGATTGTAGAAGCCCTCGATGTAGTCGAGGACGGCGATCCTCGCCGATTCCTTGGTGATGAACACGGAGACTCCCATTTCGGCCTTAAGCGTCGAGACGAACGACTCGGCCATAGCGTTGTCGAGCGCCGAGCCAACCCTCCCCATCGAAGGGAAAACGCCCTCCTTCTCGAGCCTCTTGCCGAAGGAGAGCGCCGTGTACTGCGATCCCCGGTCGGAATGGTGGATCACTCCCGAGGGCGATCCTCTCCTCCACAGAGCCATCTCCAGAGCGTCGGAGACCAGTTCCGCCTTGAGATGGGCAGCCATCGACCATCCGACTACGCGGCGGGTGCAAGCGTCGAGGATGAAGGCGAGGTAGAGGAACCCTTCTCGGGTGGGCACATACGTTATGTCCGCAAGCCAGAGGCGGTCTGGGGCGGCGGCGAGGAAGCGGGAGATCCACGAGGTCGGGGGCAGCTTCGCTGGCGACGCTCTCATCGCGGCGGGTGGTCGATCTCCTTCTCCCGCGCATGCAGCCCTGGAGGCCGTCCTCCCGCATCAGACGAAACACTCTTCTCCTGCCGCACTCGACCCCCAGCGCCCTCAGCTCGGCGTGGACGCGAGGGTAGCCATAGGTACGGCGGCTTCCCTCGTGGATCTCCCGAATCTTTCCGGCGAGGGCTACATCCTCCACCGAGCGTTTCGACGGCGGGCGATCACGCCAGGCGTCGTATCCGCTCCTCGACACCTTCAGGACCCGGCACAACAGCGAGACGGGATAGTTGGCCTTCTCCGCCTCGATGAGCCTCTTCAGGCTCAT
Organism: Rubrobacter sp.; assembly: GCA_013812245.1. Taxonomy (GTDB): domain Bacteria; phylum Actinomycetota; class Rubrobacteria; order Rubrobacterales; family Rubrobacteraceae; genus JACDGB01. The sequence goes on along the minus strand of JACCTS010000466.1, from coordinate 3,814 downwards.
CGAGTCCCGTCTTCGCGAGCGAAGAAGACCGTCGCTTTTCTCAGGATCTCCTTCTCCTGCTTGAGCAGCTTGTTCTCCCGCCTGAGTCTGGCAAGTTCCTCTTTCTCGTCGGTGGTGAGCCCTTCGCGCTCCCCTTCGTCTATCTCTTGCTGCTTTCTCCAGTTCCTCAAAGTCTGCTCGGAGGCGTCGAGTTCGCGGGAGATCTGCGCCAGTGGCTTCCCGGAGGAGCGCATGAGTCTCACGGCCTCCTCCCGGAACTGTGGTGGATATGGTGGTCTGGTTGGCGGCACCCGGACAACTCCTTTCAGAGAGGGTTTTCATCCCACAGCCTTCAGGTGTCCACCTAACCGTATCAAGCCCACCGTTTGTAGTAGCCGGGGTAGAAGGGCCTTCCTGATCGCCTTGGGTGGGATCATCGGTCGAGCCGAAATCCGGGAGTGTCCTTTCCGGAGCGCCGTCCTTGCCTCGCTCTCGGAGGTAGAGCTCGGGGAGAGCTTTGGCCTTCTGCCAGCAAGCGTGAGCATAGACCGCGTTCTCTAGCCTGGAGACCGTGGGCTTGCCAACCCGCTCCACCCTGGGGCATCGACCCGCGCGAGAGCTCGAGCTAGGGATCTTCTGGCAAAGAGTTCGAGTCCTCCTGGTCCTCACATCCACAAGACATCCACAAGCTATCTGGTAGACGCGCTGTTTGATGAGAGCTTCGAGACTGCGGTCTCGACTACAAGGGCGTATCCCCCTTCAGGACGGCTTCGATCTGCTGCGTAAACCAATCCCAGACCTTCCTCTCTCCAACGCCGGGGGCCAGGCTCTGGGCCTCGCTATAGAGTAGGGTGACGTGTGCCAGGTAGGCGAGATACAGAAGGGGCAGACGTTCGCGTCCTTCGGGCCAGAGGGCGTCCAATAAGGTCACGAGAAATCGGCGGTCTCGCATGCCCCCACGCCGCACCTGAAGGGCGGCCTGAAGGGCCTGGAAGTTGAACGCGTCGTACAGGGGGCTCATCCCTTCGGAGGCGCGCTCCCAGTCGAAGACGAACAGGGATTGGCCTCCCAATCGGGTATTCCAAGGTGCGAAGTCGCCGTGGGCTAGGGACAGAGGCATACTCACCGGACCCAACTCGTCGTGCAGCCGCTCGAGGGCCGGGCCAAGATTGGCGGGTAGGGTTTCTGGTGAGCCGTGCTGGAGACGGAGCCATATCTCGGACATGCTAGTCCACATGGGACTCTCCGCAAACGTCTTCCGCACCCCAAAGGACTGAAAGAGATGTGTGCAGAAACGCAGATGAGCCGACGACAGCCTTCGGGGGCCTGGGCGTGGGGGACCCTTCGAAATAGGGAGTATCGTGCCCCCGTGCCATTCGAGGGAGCCCAGTACCTTTGGTATTGCGTCTTGCAGGTCCGCGCTCTCGGACAACCGCAACAGGGCGCGCCTCTCGCTTTCGACCGCCGTCCGGGCCAGGGGCGAGGTGGCGATCTTGACGTAAGCCAGCGTTCTCCCGTCGGGAGCCAGCATCTGCGCGGTGACTTTCCGGTGTGGGGCCGGTACGCCCAGATAGAAAGCCAGGCGCAACGCCCCCGCTCCGACGACAGGGGCCAGCATCGTCTCCAAGCGTGCCAGGCCGTCCTCTTCCAGCCGTACCCTTTCACCCGGCACGGCCCTGGCGCCAATGATCGTGCGTACTGCCTGGCCCCGAAGGCTACTCGGCTGGTACAGCCCTCGTATACCGGCCCGGCGCAAAGCGGGCTGGTTCGCCGGGAGAAGCCAGCGGACGTTGGCAAGGTTCGGAAAGGCTGTGTACGCACGCCCCCCCGCCTTTCCGGTTTCGAGCCGCACTCCCAAGAGCGCGGAAACGTCGGTTTTGTGCGCGTGTGGCCGCATACCTAACCCTCTTCCCCACCCATATCGCCTGAATGACTATAGAGTACTAGTCATTCAGGCGATATGGGTGGAATTCGCTTTCTATTCTCTCTTTTACTTTCCAATACTGTTCTACTTCCTACCGTGGTTGGAACACCGCGCAGCGGTTAGTACTACAGTTGTAATTCATGCCAGCAGTACGCCTCTCCGCTTGTAGTGGCAACGCCTGGCCACAGCCTGGTGGCGACGAGGCCACACCGACCAACGAAGCACTCCTCCCCGCGGCGGAGGTCGCCGGAACAAGACTAATCTGCACAGAAGTTTGCGCACTTCGGAGACCGTCAGCGCCACGAGAGTCCTCGCCCTCGCTTGAACGCCGAAAGGCTGTTCGTGGCCGCCGGTTTCGAACCCCCTTTTGCGGGGTCTCGATGTCCTGGCCTTCGGCGCGAATGGTTGCGAGGAAGGCGTGGGCGAAGAGGGCCAGGGTGACGTGGCGGTACCAGCCGTGCCAGCTCCTCACCTCGTAGTGGACCAGCCCCACCTCCCCCTTCGCCTCCTTGAAGCCGATCTCCACCCGCCACCGGCTGCCGGCCGCCCTCGCCAACTCTCCCAGTTCGGCGCCCTCGGGGGCGAAGACCGTGTACGCGGTGAGTTCTTCGGGGTCCTCGATGGAGCGGCGCACGAGCAGCCACCTCTCGAAACCTTCCTGCATCGGGGGATTGAGCGGTAACCTCGTCCAGTCGTAGAGCCTGGGACCCTTGGAGCCCTCCCTGGCCGAGATACGCTTCCAGCTTTCCTCGGATAGAAGCTCTCCCTGGCGTAGGCAATCCAGCACCACGCCGACGCGATGCTGGCAGAAACCCGCCCACGCATAAGCCTTGCCCGAGACGGCCAGCACGTAGGGCTGCTCATGCTCTTCGAGGGACATCCCCAGCCCGTTGAGCATGCTCGTCAGCCCGGGGTCGTCGACCGCGAGGGTGGTCCCCGAAGGAGTCAGGACGTCCACGCTCATGTCCGCCGGATCTGCGTTCACGGGGTTGATGCCAGGCGCGATGCGCTCCGCCGCGGCCAGGTTGGGGGGCTGAGCGGCTTTGTCAGGATATCGGAACCGCGGACGATACCGGAGCATCTGCTCCTGCTCTCGCCCCGTCAGATAGGGGAATCCCCTGGGGCTGGCCGGGCTCCTGAAGGCAAAGTAACGGTCGCCGTAGACTCCTGAGAACCCCGCGAAGGCTTCCTCCAGTTCCTCGCCGCCCATGCTCTTGACCGGATAGCGCCACAGGCTATCCACCGTTCCGACGGTGCTCATGTCCCAACTCCTCTCCGAGAGACTCCTCACGACAACTACGGAAGATCCGTAGCTTACTGAACCCTGTACGTGCCGTTCGAGATCGCTGCGCCTGCCCTGGCCATTCCGCTCGCCCAGGATGCGAACTGTCTATGACCCTTCTACCGGGCCTTCCTGAAACGGCGGGCTGACCACTATGGAGTCCTTTGTGCTCTCCACTATGGCCGTCAACTCTTCCTGCTCTGGACGGGGCATCTCAAAATTGTCCAGCGTCTGCTGGAAGTCGTCCATGAACGCCACCCACTCTTCGTCGGTGATCATCAGGTGCCTGTGGGAGTCGCCCATGGTACGTCCCGAGTATGCCTGAGGACCGCCGGTCGCCCAGCAAACCATCTCCGTGACGTAATACTTGAATCCTTGCGGCGAAACCCTATGGTGCGCTTCGTCGACACGCGGGTTCGCGTTCAACCTATCATCGACCATGATCCTGTCGATGAAGTCATCGACAACGACGGCGATGTTGTATGCGCCACCGGGCCTGTCGTACAGCGTAGGTTCGACCTGGCACTGCATCCCTTCCCCTTCCCTCCCACTTTCCACTGTGCGTCAATCATCGTGAGTATGATTACACTACTTGAAGCCGGATGCATCCCCAAACGCTTCATTTCTTA
>JACCTS010000456.1 GCA_013812245.1 Rubrobacter sp. | reverse complement strand
TCTCCGGGTAGCCGGGGGTATACTGCTGCCCATGAGAAGATCAGAGGATCACCCAACTTACGAAATGCTCGCCGAGAAGGCGGCCACCGGACGTATCGGAAGGGAAGAAGCGCACGCCCTGGCGCGCATGGCGACCGAAGATCCCGCGCCGGTTATGCGGGCGGCGGCTGAGGTGCGGAACCGCGCTTTCGGGCCGCGGGTCTCGTACTCGCGCAAGGTCTTCATCCCGCTCACCCAGCTCTGCCGGGACAACTGCGGATACTGCACCTTCGCCCACCCGCCAAAAGAGGGCGAGAAAGCCTATCTCACGACTGAGGAGGTACTCGAGATCGCGCGCGCCGGCGCCGAAGCCGGGTGCAAGGAGGCGCTCTTTACTCTCGGAGACAAACCCGAAAAACGCTACCCGGAGGCTCGAAGAGAGCTTCGAGAGATGGGTTTCGAGACGACGGTCGAGTACCTGATCCACTGCTGCCGCCTCGTGCTAGAGGAGACCGGCCTCCTGCCTCACGCCAATCCTGGCGTACTCTCTGAAGACGAGATCCTCGCCCTGAGAGAGATCACGGTCTCGCAGGGGATCATGCTGGAGACGGTCTCCGAGAAGCTGCTGGGACGCGACCTGGCGCACTGGGCCTCGCCGGACAAGGTACCCGAAAGAAGGCTCGCCACCATCGAGGCTGCGGGGCGGCAGACCGTACCTTTCACGACCGGCATCCTCATCGGGATCGGGGAGACTATTGAGGAGCGGGTGGACACGCTGCTGGCGATCCGGGACGCGCACGAGGAATACGGCCAGATCCAGGAGTGCATCGTCCAGAACTTCAGGGCAAAGCCGGGCACCCGTATGGCGCTCGCGCCCGAGCCCTCCGAGGTCGAGATGCTCGCCACAATCGCCCTCGCCCGCCTACTCCTGCCCGCTGACGTGACGGTACAGGCTCCTCCGAACCTGGCGGAGCCGGGAGAGAACGGCTCCCCACCGTACACCCGCTACGTTGACGCTGGCATCAACGACTGGGGCGGCGTCTCTCCCGTCACCCCTGACCACGTGAACCCCGAGCGTCCCTGGCCACACCTGGAGGAACTGGAGCGGGCCACGGAGGCGAAGGGATACCTGCTCCTCGAACGCCTGGCGATTCATCCCGCGTACGCGCTCGACGCGGAGCGGTGGGTGGACGAGGGACTCCGCGCTCGCGTGTGGGCCAGCATGGACGCAGAGGGATTCGCGCGAGTCGAGGACTGGGCACCGGGTACGGAGGAAGACATCCCGGCGAGAACCGTCGCGGAAACCCAGGGTAAGCGTCCATCGAAAACGCGCTCCAAGTTCCTGCGGGCGCTCGCGGGAGCCGGGGAGCGGGATCTGACGCAAGAGGAGATCTCCGTTCTCTTCACTGCTCGTGGCACGGAGATGGCGGAGCTATGCCAGGTAGCGGACGATCTGCGGCGCGAGGTCAACGGCGACGAGGTTACCTACGTCATAAACCGGAACATCAACTACACGAACCTCTGCTACTTCCGGTGCCGCTTCTGCGCGTTCTCGAAAGGCCCAAAGTCCCTGAACCTGCGCGGCGACCCGTACCTGCTGGACACCACCGAGGTCGCCCGCCGCGCCCGCGAGGCGTGGGAGAAAGGCGCGACCGAGGTATGCATGGTCGGTGGCATCCACGGCAGCTTCACCGGCGAGAACTACCTGGAGTACCTGCGGGCAGTCAAGGACGAGGTGCCGGAGATGCACGTCCACGCCTTCACGCCGCTTGAGGTCTTCCAGGGCGCGCGGACGCTGGGCATCTCCGTCGAAGAGTTCCTGGTAGAGTTAAAGGATGCGGGTCTCGGGACGCTGCCGGGGACGGCGGCGGAGATCCTGGACGACGAGACACGCGCGATCATCTGTCCGGACAAGATCAACACCCAGCAATGGGCCGACGTGATGCGCGCCGCGCACGCGGTCGGATTGCGAGCGACGACCACCATAATGTTCGGCCACGTAGACGGTCCCGTGAACTGGTCCAGGCACCTTATGGTGCTGCGAGACATCCAGGCGGAGACCGGCGGCTTCACCGAGTTCGTGCCGCTGCCTTTCGTCCACATGGGCGCTCCGCTGTTCTTGCAAGGCCGTTCCCGCAGAGGACCAACCTTCGCCGAGACGATCAAGATGCACGCCGTCGGCCGCATCGCGCTGCACGGCTACATAGACAACGTGCAGGTGAGCTGGGTGAAGCTCGGTGCGGAGGGCGCGAAGCTGGCTCTTCAGGCCGGCTGCAACGACCTGGGCGGCACGCTCATGAACGAGAGCATCTCACGCGCGGCGGGCGCCAGCCACGGACAGGAGATGTTGCCCGAGGACCTGGAGCGCATGATCCGGGAGCAGGGGCGCATCCCCCGCCGCCGCACCACGCTCTACGGCGTGCCGGAGCGCGAGTACTCCGTGGGCTAGAAGCAAACCTGCGCCAGCAGATCTACCGCTGATCGTTGGGCGCATTCGGTTGACTCCGCGGGTAGCCCGCTCTATGCTTGAGTGGGGATCAGGGGCGAAACTTAGGAGAACGCCATGAAGCTCTTCACTATTGGCGACAGTATCTCTCAGGGGTTCATGTCGGGAGCCGCGGCGCGCACGGACCTGGCATACTCGACGCTCATTGCTCAATGCATGGGTATCGAAGAGTACAGGTACCCGGCGTGGGGGGCGGATGGGCTTCCCATAAACATGGAGACCGTCTTGCGCCGCCTGGTCGAAAAGTACGGCACGAACATCAACCTCGTCGAGTGGACTTTCGCTCTGAGAATCGTCAACAGCGTGATCGACGATTCTGAAGATCACTACGAACGCGGCGAGGGGAGCGCGGACAAACCTTACGCTGGGGGTATCGATTCCTTCCACAACGTGGCGTTCCAGGGCTGCGACGTCGAAGATGCGTGGGGGCTGACGGCGACGGTATGCAAGCAGCGGATCCAGGAGATCTCCGAGGAGGAAGGGAGCGGCGACGACGACCTCATCGCTTTCGGCCCCAACGCCAGCTACTACCGAACGGCGCTGAAGGTCCTCAACCCTTCGCTCGAAGATACGTACAACGGATACGCCCAGACCGACTGGCTCGGACACCACGCGGACGCCGAGGGCGTGGAGAACCTCATAGTCTGGCTGGGCGCGAACAACGCCCTGGGCACGGTCATCGGTCTCGACATCAGCCAGACCGACAACGACCCGAATAGACGCCCGTACACGATGGAGCACGCCGAACGCGCCGCCAACGAATGGAACCTCTGGCACCCGGACGACTTCGAGGCCGGATACACTGAACTTCTGAACAAGATCGATGAAGCCCTCGGCCGTCAGCGGGGTAATTGCAACGTCTTCGTCGGCAACGTGCCGCTGGTCACCATAGCGCCGTTGGCCAAAGGTGTCGGCCCGACCACGACGATACGCCGCGACGGGAAGCCGTCCGTCTACTACAAGTACTACACCTACTTCCCCTTCGAGGAAGAGGACGCACACGGCGGCGACGGCCCGTGTCTGACCATGCAAGAGGCGCTGCACATAGACGATTGCATCCGGGCCTACAACCGCGTCATAAAGAAGCTCCTGGCCCAGAAGAACGATGGCGGCCCGATCCGCTATCACCTCGTGGACACGTGCGGGGTACTCGAAAGCCTGGCATTCAAACGCAACGCCGGGCAGGTAGAGTACGAATTCCCCGAGCACTTCGACTACGTTTACCCCAGGGTAGACACGAAGTACTACCACGCGGATACGAACGGGCGGCTAAGGCAAGGTGGGCTGTTCGGCCTGGACGGGGTACA
>JACCTS010000446.1 GCA_013812245.1 Rubrobacter sp. | reverse complement strand
AGCCTGATCATTACGATGACCATGAGCACGCCGAGGATCGTGAGAATCCACGCGAGCGCGGTCCCGTACTCCAAGAACCCCTGTACGAACGCCACCCGGTACAGGTACAGCATGTAGAAGAGTAGCGAGTTGTCCGGGCCGCCCCCGCCCGTGCCGCCGGTCAGCACGAACAGCGGGCCGATGAACAGCAGCGAGTCTATTATCGCGTTCAGGACCAGGAAGAAGATCGTCGGGGAGAGCATCGGCAGCGTAATGTGTCGGAATTTCGCCAAGGCTCCGGCGCCATCTATGGTGGCCGCCTCGTACAGGTGCGGTGGGATGTTCTGCAACCCCGCGAGGTAGATGATCGCCATCCCGCCCACTCCCCACAACCCCATCAGCATGACCGCCGGCATCGCCCACTCGGGGTCCTCCAGCCAGTACGGTGGATTACTTACGCCAAGCTTGATCAGCACGTAGTTCACGACGCCCAACTCAGGGTTCAAAAGCTGCAACCAGAGGACGGCCACGGCCACGCCCGAGACCACCGCAGGGATGTACAGGATCGTACGGAACACGTTCATCCCGAAGTACTTCTGGTTGAGAAAGAGTGAGATCACCAACCCGGCTACCAGGAACAGCGGCGTACTCAGCACGATCCACTTCAGCGTTATGAAGAGGGATTTGTAGAAGAAGGCGTCACTCGTGAACATGTAGGAGTAGTTCTGGAGGCCGACGAATTGCGCCTTGCCGGCACTGATCAGCCGCCTATCGGTCATGCTGATGTACAGCGAGTACACCAGGGGAACCGCGAGGAAGAAGAACAGCCCGGCGAACCAGGGTATCAGGAACAGGAAAGCTACCCGCTCTTCCCTCGCAGCGGCCCTACTCCTTCGCGGGTGGGCGTGCGCTATCTCCTGCTTGCCCAACTGCTGTGAAGGCATGCTCATCTCGGCACCTCCAGTCTGTTCGTTCGGCGTTCGCTCATTGCGCGATCGGGGCGGATCTGGTTGCTCTCGCTAACCCCCCGCAAGCGCGTCCCAGTCCTTCCATGCCTGGTCCAGGAGCGGTTGCGTCTTCTTCGCCGCAGCGTCGAGCAGCGGCTCGGCGTCGGTCTCGCCCTGGACGGTCATCTCGTTGTAGACCTCGGCTTGGTCCCACGCGCCCTCCGGGAGCGGAGGGACGAACACCTGCGGCTTCGCCCCCGCCTCGAGCACCGTCAGGTACTCCTCCTTGGTTTGATCTCCCGCGCCCCAGTTGATCTCGTTGGCGACCTTGAGCGAGAGCGGCGGGTCCGCAGAGACCTTGGGCCGGATGCGCTGCGCCTCGGTCCCCATGAACTGCAGGAACGTCAGCGCCGCGTGGTGGTGATCCGATTCGACGAACGTGCCCCACGCCGTGGTCCAGGTGTCCACGAACGATAGGGAGCCGGTGTGCACCGGCGACGGTATGACCCCGAAGTCGATGCCCGCCGCCTTGAAATCCTGGATGAAGCTAAAGTCCGTCCACACCATCGCGGTACCCTTCTGCGTGAACAGGTCCGACTCGGGTATCGTGTTGAGAATCTGGCCCGGCGCGATCTTGTCGCGCACCAGCGCGGTGCCGACGTTCCACGCCTCGATGTGCTCTTTGGAGTTCATGTTGCCGATCACCCGCCGGCCGTCTTCCCCGAAGAGCCACTTCCCGTAGATGGCGAACCCCCAATCCGGCGCCGAACCACAGTAGACTGCCTTCGTCGGATCCTCGTTGGGCTGCGCCACCTGGCGGCAAAGCTCGGCATATTCGGGCCACTCCAGCGACCGGTCCGTAGGTGGATAGTCCGCCCCCGCCTTATCGAAGAGGTCCTTGTTGTACACCATTATGTTGCCGGCAAGGAAGTCGCCCACGCCGAAGATGCCCTGCTTCGGACCCTTTTCGAGCGTGAAGCGCCCCACGCCCCCCGGAGCGAAGTCCGCCACGGAGATGCCCCAGGCCTCGTAGAACGGCGTGAGGTCGGCGACCAGTCCGGCCTTCATCCACGCTTTCTCTTCCATTATCGCCACGTCAGGCGGGTTGTGGGCCTGGAGTGCGACGTTGAGCTTGGTTACGTAGCTTTCCTCGGGATAGATGACGTACTTGAGCTTGATGTTCGAGTACTCTTTCTCGAACACCTTCTTATACGCGTTCAAGGATTTCTCGTCCGGAGTGTACATCCAGACGGAAAGCTCCACCGGCTCGCCGTCGTAAGGCTTCCAGTCCTCCGCCAGCTTCTCCAGCTCAGGGTTCTGCCCGGCCTGGATCTTGCCGAAGTCAACGTCCCCTCCGCCACCCCCTCCCTTCTTCGCACCTGGAGGACTGCCGCCCTCCTCGAGGCTACACCCAGCCAGCACCGCACCACCGGCCATCATCGCGGAGAGGCGCAGAAAGCGTCCTCGGCTGAACCTGCGTCGCTCTTCCATCCTTATCTCCTCCTGCACGCGCCGGTATTCTTCCCGTAACGGCGACACTCCCCGCTACGGGAGCCTTCCCCCACGCGGTAACGCATTCGACCCCGGTAGCGGTATCCGGCAGACCCCACTTCTACCATTTACAACCCCACTTGTGCTACCTATAATCCTACTTACGCCACAGTATAGACTATCTTCTCGCGGCGGATCAAGCGTTCGCACCGGCGCGGGCGTGCATGGGCGGGTTGACAATTACGTACGGACACGAGGAGGTTCACAGCGATGCCGCATGAACTGATAGCTCTGGAGCCGCGGAAGCCTGTA
>JACCTS010000411.1 GCA_013812245.1 Rubrobacter sp. | reverse complement strand
TAGCTCTCCTTGAGGTTCGCCCGTCCCGCCCGCACGGACTTGACCTCAGGCCCGGTCAGCGCGATGCCGGCCTCGTATCGCTCCTCGATTTCGAAGTCATGAAAGGCTTTCCTGTTGCGCGCGAAGTCCGTCATGCGATCCCCATCATATGCGTTTCACTATCCTCAACTCGGCCCGCTTCATGAGCGGCAATACATCCAGCAGATCGACGAGTACCCGGTCTCCGATGCGGTACGAAGCCCCGATCTGGTCGTTGGATAGAACGACGCCGTTCGGCTCCACGTCCCACCTGCCAGGTAGTTTGCTCACGTGCACGAGCCCCGTCGCCCCGGTCTCCATCTCCACGAAGAGTCCGAAGTTGGTCGTGCTCACGATGGTCCCCTCAAGCACGTCGCCGACCCGGTCGCGCATCAGCCACATGAGCGTGTACTCGTCGGCCGTGCGCTCGCAGATCATGGATCGATACTCCCGCTCCGAGATGCCCGCCGCCACCGCCGAGACATCCTCCGGTCCATCATCGTCCAACAGCGCACGATGCACCAGCACATCGGCATAGCGCCGGATCGGGGAGGTGAAGTGCGTGTAGTCCTCCAGGGCCAGCCCGAAATGTCCGGGGCTCGACGGCGCGTAGTACGCGCGGGGCAGGGAACGCAGGATCATGTAGTTCACCGCGTCGGACTTGGCCCTGGCGGCGATATTGCCAAGGGTCTCCGGCGTTGGCTCGTCCTGCACCCCGATGGCCCTGAGCCTCTCCTCAAGCTCTTCCATGGACTCCTCGTCAGGGCGCTCGTGTACCCGGAACACGGCGCCGGGCTTACCGCGCACCATCCTGGCCACGGATTCGTTCGCAAGGACCATCAGCTCCTCGATCAACTCCCGCGCCGGGGTCGAACGTCGGACGTGTGCCATGATGGGCACGCCTTCCGGGTCCAGCTCGTAGTCCGGTTCCCGTCCGCCGAGCTCCAGTTTCCCCCGCACGGCAGCCCTCGACTTCAATCTCCGCGAGAGATCGAAGGCAGCCTTCACAAGCTCGGATTGTTCCACCGTGCCTTCGCCGCGCAGGAATGCGTCAACCCGCTCATAGGTGAGCCGGGCGTCGCTGACGATAAGGCTGCGGTATGCCTTCCGGCCGCGCACCTCACCGGATTCCGCCACGTCCATCTCCACCGTAACCGCCGCCCGCTCGACGTTCGGCCGCAGCGAGCAGAGGTCTTCCGAGAGCCGCGCCGGCAGCATAGGCGCCACGATCCCAGGCAGGTAGACGGAGTTTCCCCTCCGCGCAGCCTCCCGATCCAGAGGGCTACCCGGCCTCACAAAGTGGGTCACGTCGGCAATGTGAACCCACACCCTGTATCCAAAGGACGCCCGCTCCACCGAGATGGCGTCGTCGAAGTCCTTCGCGTCCTCGCCGTCTATCGTCACCGTGGGGAGATGACGGAGATCCTGCCGCTCTCCCACGTCTTCGACAGAGACCAATTCGGCGGCCTCTTTCACTTTCGGGGAGAAGGTGCGGGAGGTGTTTATAGAGGCGAAGAGGGCGTCGTAGACGTTGCGCGGGTCGTCGGAGGAGCCGATGACACGGACCACCTCGCCCCGCAGCGAGCGGTCCCGCTCGCGCACCCGGACGAGCACGATGTCCCCGGCCTCCGCCCCCTTCCGCAGACGACGGGTCACCAGCACCGGACGCCGCTCCTCGACGAAGAGCGGATCGGCGATGGAATACTTGCCCGGACGACGCAAAACGGCCGGCAGGATCACGATTCACCCCGGATTGGAGAAGCACTAGACATGTTCTGAGTCTACCACGAGGAAGGTTTCAGGCATCCGGTTTCAGGTGTCAGGACCGCGATGGTGCGAAACACGGCGTCCGGTCCCACCTGATGCCTGCTGCCTGTACCTGAAGCCTAAACGCGCAAAAAGCGCGTGACGGAGAGGAAGCTACCGAGCACGCCAATCACGGCGCCGACCGCCACCAAGACCACCACCACGAAGAACGCGTTGACCGCGGAGGACGAGATGGGCCAGAACGGGAGCGCCGTGCCCGCCCAGTCCACGAACAGGTAGTTGAACCAGACGACCAGCAGCGCGGCGAACGTCGCCCCCACCAGGCCCTGCAAAAGCCCCTCGAACACGAACGGCGTCCGCACGAAGCCGTCGGAGGCTCCGACCAGCTTCATAACCTCAATCTCCTGGCGGCGCGCGAAGATGGAGAGCCGGATAGTCATGGAGATAAGGAGTATGCTGGAGATAAGGAACAGGGCCGTTGCCGCGCGGAGGCCCCAGATCATGTACGAGGTCACAGAGTTCAGGCGCTCGATGGTCTGCTGCGGGTAGCTAAGGTTTTCTTCGGAGAACCCCGCAGACTTCAGCTTCCCGGCAACGGCCTCGGCGTCCGAAGGGTCTTCGATCTGTATAGCCAGGGATGCGGGAAGCACGTCGCTCCCGAGATCCTGGTAGATCTCCGGGTTGTCCCTGAAGGTGTCCTTGAAGTCCGCGAGCGCCTGCGCCTGGGAGATGTACGTGACCTCGGAGACCTCGGGATAGCCTTCGACCTCCCGGCGGGCCTCGTCAATCCTCTCCTGCGTCGCGTCCGGGGCGAAGAAAGCCTCCACGCTCACGTCCTGACGCACGGACCCGATGATGCCCTCGATGTGTCCGCTGACCAGGATGGCCGTGCCCAGGACCAGGATGCACACGAAGGTAGTGGTCACCGCCGTCACGCTCATCAGCAGGTTCAGGCGGATGTTCTTCAGGGCCTCTTTCAAGAAGAAGCCAGGATTAAACCTCATCGGCGTAGGCCCCCTTCACCATGTCGCGGACGACCCGGCCGTTTTCGAGGGCCACCACGCGCTTGCGCATCGCGTCCACCATATCCCGGTCGTGGGTGGCGACCAGAACGGTGGTGCCGATGCGGTTGATCCTCTCCAAAAGGTTCATGATGCCGACCGAGGTCTCCGGGTCGAGGTTGCCCGTGGGCTCGTCGGCTATGAGGATTCGAGGCTGGGAGACGAAGGCCCGCGCCACGGAGACCCGCTGCTGCTCGCCGCCGGAGAGCTCGCGTGGGTATTTATCCATCATCTCGGAGAGGCCGACGAGATCGAGGATCTGGGGCACCTTCGTGCGGATGGCGCGCCGCTTCTGGCCCGTAACCTCCATCGCGTATCCAACGTTCTCGGCCGCAGTCTTGTTGGGCAGGAGCTTGAAGTCCTGGAAGACGCACCCGATGTCCCGCCGCAGGCGCGGTATGTGCCGCCGCGGGATCGAAGACAGCCGGGTGTCCTTTACGTAGATGGCACCGCGAGAGGGCTCTATCTCCTTCAGGATCAGACGTACAAGCGTGCTCTTGCCGGAGCCGCTGGCCCCGACCAGGAACACGAACTCCCCCGGGTTTATCTCCAGGTTCACCCGCTCCAGGGCGACGGTGTCCCGCCCGTAGAGCTTGGTGACGTTATCGAATCGGATCATGAGAAAACTCCAGACGCAACCCGCGATGGGCTATTGCGATCCGTGAGGGCTTACGTGGCCTGTCGCGGCGAGGCCCCACCTCCTGGACCTCTACCGACCATCGCGGAGAGTAACAACAAAGCCGCTGGATATCAACCGGAGGCGCCTAGCGGTATTCTATCTATCTCACCCTTGAGTACCAGTCTCCCCTCCTCGACCCTGGCGCCCGTAATCCTTGCTCCGGCCGGCAGCCGCTTCAACGGATATGTGAAAGCCGCCTCAGCGAGCAGTTGATCCGAGACCTCTCCCGGAACCGGGACACCCGCCGCCCGCAACCCTTTGGGCTCGAACACGAGGTTTTCTTCGTGTAGATTCAAGCTCCCCGTCACGGAGACCGGCACCTCGATGCCGAACACCGTGGCCGCGGACCGCACGAGCATCCGCCCGTCCTCCAGCTCGACGGCGTCCACGGGCGTCCCGGCCTCTTCGCCCGCGAGGTGTGAGATCTCCGCCTCCGAAACCTGGACCCGCAGGTTCCCGGCGAGCGGCTCCTCCCCCACAGCTTCGCCCTGGACCAGGCTCGCGGATACGTCCACGTCGAACGGTTCGAGGTCCACGATGGCACTCTCGGCACGCACGCCGCCAAGCTCCACGCCCCGCATCGAGACGCGGCCGCCGGAGAACGTTCCGGTGAGCATCGCCGGTTGCGGGTCGCTCTCCAACCGAACCTCCGGGGCTTCGGTGAGGTCGAACTGATCCTGGACATCTCTGGCGACGGCAGACTCCAGGATGGGCGGCAGGAAGGTGTAGGAGCCGATCAGGGCTACGGCCCCGGCGATGAGCGCCAGGACCACGACGGCCACGAGTCCGGCGGAGATCAGCCTCCGCAAGGGATCAGGCGACGGCCCGGCTCTTCAGATACGCATAGACGAAAGCGTCGAGATCGCCGTCGAGGACGCGGTCTACGTTCCCGGTCTCTTCGGAGGTACGCAGATCCTTGACCAGCTTGTATGGGTGGAGGACGTAGGAGCGGATCTGGGACCCGAACCCCACCTCGGCCTTCTCGCCGCTCTGCGCGGCGATCTCTTGTTCGCGTTTCTCGCGCTCCAGCTCGAACAGGCGCGACCGCAGGACCTTCATCGCGACCTCCCGGTTCTGATGCTGGCTGCGCTCGTTCTGGCACTGCACCACGATGCCGCTCGGGAGGTGCGTGATCCTCACCGCCGAGTCCGTCTTGTTGACGTGCTGCCCGCCCGCCCCCGAGGCCCGGTAGGTGTCGATCTTGAGTTCTTTGTCTTCGATCTCGACCTCCACCGCGTCATCCACCACCGGGGCAACCGCGACGGAGGCGAAGCTTGTGTGCCGCCGCCCCCTGGCGTCGAACGGGCTGATGCGGACCAGGCGATGCACCCCCCGCTCCGCCGAGAGCAACCCGAATGCGTGTTCCCCACCAATGTTGAACGTGGCGCTCTTGATGCCGGCTTCGTCGCCTTCTGTGTACTCGATCACCTCCAGGTCGAAGCCCCGGCGCTCGGCCCACCGCCGGTACATCCGTGAGAGCATCTCAGCCCAATCCTGGGAATCCACGCCGCCCTCGCCGGGGTTGATGCTTATGATCGCATCCCCCTCGTCGTACTCGCCGGAGAAGAGCCGGGCGACCTCCTGCTCCTCCAGCACCCGCTCCACCCGCCGCAGTTCGTCCTCGACTTCGGAGAGCAGATCCGTGTCCTCATCCGCCAGCGCGAGCAGTTCCCCTGAGTCCGAGAGCCTGCCCCGCAGGTTCTCCATGAGCTTCAGACGGCCCTCCACCCGCGAGAACCGGGCTGAGACTTCCCTGGCTTCCTCCGGATCATCCCAGAAGCCGGGGCGGCTCATCTCCTCGGAGAGCGCGTGGGATTCGTCGCGCAAGGCGTCCACGCCGAAGAACGCCTCCAGTTCCGCAAGACGCCCCTCCAGCCCCGATGCCCTCTCCTGCAGTTCCGTCACTAACCCGTCCGCTGATCCGGGACATCCGTGGAGCCAACCGGGACGTTCAACGGCGGCGCGCCGGGCTGACCGTGACACTTCTTATACTTCTTGCCGGAACCGCAGGGGCACGGGTCGTTGCGGCCGACCTTGTTGTTCGCCTGGCGTGGGCTCTTGGGACGCTGGTTCGGCTCTTCCTCGCCGCCGCTGTACGAGAGCTGTTGCATCTCCGGCTCCTCGCGGACCTGCACGTTCTCTATGCGGTAGATGTAGGTGACGTAGTCCTCTTTCAGGCCGCGCTCCATATCCTGGAAGATATCGAAGCCCTCGCGCTTGTACTCGACCAGCGGGTCGCGCTGGGAGAGGCCGCGCCAGCCGATACCCTCTCGCAGGTACTCCATGTCGTAGAGGTGTTCCCGCCAGCGCTGGTCCACGATGGAGAGCAACGTCCGGCGCTCGGCCTCCTCGAAAGAGTCCAGCCCGTCCGTGCGCACCAGGCCACGCCGCTCCAGTTCCGTGGTGCGTGCCTCCCACTC
The DNA here is from genome assembly GCA_013812245.1 of Rubrobacter sp. Lineage (GTDB taxonomy): Bacteria > Actinomycetota > Rubrobacteria > Rubrobacterales > Rubrobacteraceae > JACDGB01. The sequence continues at coordinate 6,298 of JACCTS010000411.1, read as the reverse complement.
TGCTTTGCGCTCGGCGAGGCGCACCCTAGCGTCCTCTAGGACCAGCGCGGAGACGTCCGTGCTCGTCAAGTTTTCGATGTCCAGGGATGTAAAATCCACCTGCGTTGGATAGAAACGATTGAGTTCCATGGAGAGGGCGTCGAGATCCCAGTCTTCCGGGTAAACGGCGTCCGAGGCGTAGCTGGCGACCACTTCGGAGAGGACCTCCTCCACGTAGGACCACGTGTCCACGTCTCCGCCCATCAGGATGTCGCGCCTGATCGCGTAGATCACCTCGCGCTGCTTGTTCAGCACGTCGTCGTACTCCAGGATGCGTTTCCGGATCTGGAAGTTCTGGCTCTCGACCTGCTCTTGCGCCCGCCGGACGGAGCCGGAGATCATACCGGCCTCGATGGGCACGTCGTCCTCTAGCCCTATGCGGTCGATCACGTTCTGCATCCGCTGCCCGCCGAAACGCCTCAGAAGGTCATCCTCGAACGAGAGATAGAACCGCGACTCGCCCGAGTCGCCCTGACGCCCGGAGCGTCCGCGGAGCTGGTTGTCTATGCGCCGCGACTCGTGGCGCTCGGTGCCGAGCACGTACAGACCGCCGAGTTCTTCGACGCCCTCGCCGAGCTTGATGTCCGTCCCTCGCCCGGCCATGTTGGTCGCGATTGTCACCGCACCGTGTTCCCCGGCCTCCAGAATGGTCTCCGCCTCGCGCTCGTGCTGCTTGGCGTTCAGGACGTTATGCGGGACACCACGCCGTTTCAGCAGGGTGGAGATGTGCTCCGATACCTCCACGGAGACCGTACCAACCAGGACGGGCTGTCCCTCTTCGTGGCGATCGACGATGTCCTCGACGACCGAGGCGTACTTGCTCTTCCTGGTCTTGTAGACCATGTCGTCGCGGTCGTCCCGGATCATGTCCTTGTGCGTCGGGACGGAGACGACCTCCATCTTGTAGATGTGCATGAACTCGTCGGCCTCGGTCGCGGCCGTGCCGGTCATGCCGGCCAGCTTGTCGTACTGGCGGAAGTAGTTCTGGATCGTGATGGTGGCTACCGTCTGGTTCTCCTCCCGGATCTGCACTCCCTCTTTGGCCTCGATGGCCTGATGCAGACCTTCGGAGTAGCGCCGCCCTTCGAGCACGCGCCCCGTAAACTCGTCCACGATGAAGACCTGACCGTCGCGCACCAGATACTCCACGTCCTTGTGGAACAGCGTGTGCGCTCGGAGCGCCTGGTTCAGGTGGTTGACGAGGTTGGTATTCACGTCGTCGTAGAGGTTTTCGATACCGAGAGCATTCTCGACCTTCTCGACGCCGCTCTCTGTCGGGGCTACCTGGCGCTTCTTCTCCTCGACCTCGAAGTCCTCTCCGGCCTTGAGGCGCGGGATGATCGCCGCGAAGCGGTAGTAGGTATCGGCGGCGCTCTCCGGCATGCCGGAGATGATAAGCGGCGTCCTGGCCTCGTCTATGAGGATGGAGTCGACCTCGTCCACGATGGCGTAGTTGAGGTCGCGCTGCACGAGGTGTTCCGTGGAAGTTGCGATGTTGTCGCGCAGGTAGTCGAAGCCGAACTGGGCGTTGGTGCCGTAGGTGATATCCGAGTCGTATGCGACCTTGCGGCTGTCGAAGTCCATGCCGTCCTGCACGAGGCCGACCGTGAGCCCGAGGAAGTCGTAGATCCCACCCATCCAATCAGCGTCGCGGCGGGCCAGATAATCGTTGACGGTGACTACGTGGACGCCCTTCTGGGAGAGCGCGTTCAGATATACCGGCATTGTGGCGGCGAGCGTCTTGCCCTCGCCGGTCTTCATCTCGGAGATCTTGCCCTGGTGCAGCACTATGCCGCCCATCACCTGAACGTCGAAGGGTCTCAAGCCCAGGGTGCGCCGGGATGCCTCCCTGACGACGGCAAAGGCCTCGGGCAGTATGCCGTCGAGGGTCTCGCCGTTCTCCAGCCGCCCTCGGAACTCACCCGTCTTCGCCCGGAGGTCTTCGTCGGAGAGCTTCTCTAAGGCCGGCTCCAGCGCCGTGACGGACTCGACGGTCCTCTGGAGAACCTTGAGCTTGCGGCCCTCTCCCATCTTCAATATCTTCGTCAGCAGGTTAGACAAGATCCCTTACCTCGTGTGTGGCTGGCTCGCCGGGTTGCTCGGGCGCCTCCGCGCCTCGCTGTCGCGTTCGCTACCGCGCGGGCTCTATGAGCCCGTAATTCCCATCGCGACGCCGGTATACCACATTTATGTCTCCGGTATCGGCGCTGGTGAACACGAAGAAGTTGTGGTCGAGGAGCTCCATCTGCAGGGCGGCCTCGCCCGCGCTCATCGGCTTCATCTGGAACTGCTTGGTCCGCACGATGCGGTCCTCGATCTCCGCTTCTTCCTCCACGACGAAGGGTTCCGGCTCGGCCGGTTCTGGGGCACTGTTCTTGAGCTGACCCTGCCAGCGGTCGATCTGACGCCCCCGGTATCGTCTCACCTGCCGCTCCAGCTTGTCCGACATGCGGTCTATGGAAGCGTACATGTCCGGCGACGCCTCCCGCGCCTTGAGGACCGTGCCGTTTATGAACAGGGTCGCCTCCGCCACGTCGCAGTCAGGAATGGACCGATTCCGCTCGTGGGTGAGCTCGACCTCGGCCCGCGAAACGCTCCCCTCGTCGTCGAAGAACCGGCGCAGCCGCTCCACTTTCTCCAGCGTATGCCGCTCCAGCGCCTCCGTCACCGAGATGTTGCGTCCCTTGACGAGTATGTCCATGTGTGGCCTCCCTTCGGTCGGCTGCTGGTCAGCTTGTCAGCTCTTGCCGGGTCTACGTTTAGTCTCATCGCTGATCGGTTGGCTCGAGCGTAGCTTGTTCATAAACGTTGATAGCATGCGTTTCGCTTCCGTCGTCTTCTCCGAAAGGTTTTCGTAGGTCCGAATGCCCAGGAAGCCCAGATCGCGGGCGAGGAGCAGATGGTACTCGAGTTCGCTGGCGGAGCCCATGGCGATCTGCATGAACCTCGCCAGTTCCGCGTCGCCGCTCCTGCCGCAACCTTCGGCTATATTGGCCGGGATGGAGGCGCAAGAGCAACGGAGTTGCGCCGTCAGCCCGTACATCTCCTCTCGAGGAAACATGGCAGTCGCCGCGTAAACGTCCAACGTGAGTTGATGACTCTTCCACCACATCTTCAACTTTCTGAAATCCCTCATTCAGTACCTCAGCGCCTCGCTACCTGCTGCTGACAAGCTGACCGGCTGACTTGCTGACAAGCTCTAGACCGTCCTGCACAGGGTCAGGGCGTAAACCTCCGAGGCGCCGGCTCGGGCGAGGGTCTTCGCGCATTCGCTCGTGGTGGCACCGGTCGTGAAAACGTCGTCCACGAGGAGGACGTTACCGCGCACGGGCTCTCGCGTCCGGAACGCGCCGGAGACGTTGGCCTTTCTTTGCGGGGCCGTCAGTTCCACCTGATCCCTGGTCTTCCTCACCACTTCCATTTTATCCGAGGCTGGCGCGTTTATCTCCCTCGCCACGGCATTCGCCATGAGATCTGCCTGGTTGAAGCCCCGCTTGCGCAACCGGGAACGGTGCAGCGGTACGGGAACAACCGCATCGAAGCGGATATCGCGGTCGAGCGCACCCACCATCAGCGGGGCCATCACGCGCTCCACGACCGTCCGGTAGCCGCGATACTTCAGCGCGTGGACGACCTCCTTCCCCACTCCCTCGTACTTCAGGGGCGCCCGCGCGGACTCGAAGCCGAAGTCCACGCTCGCGCAAGCGTCGCAGACGTACACTTCGAAGGCCGTCGGCATCCCGCAACGCCCGCAGATGGGGCCTTCGATCCGGGGCAGCGCCTCGAAGCATCCCCGGCAGAGCACGTCGCTCGACCGCCGGTCGCAGGCGGCGCACCGCCGCGGATAGAAGAGGTCAGCCAGCGCGTCCAGGTACGGCTCCACGAGATCTTCCTACGCCAGCAGCAGTCCGGCGGCGAGGAGCAGCCCGAAGGAGATCTGGAGCCGCGCGGCGCCGGCCAGCACCGGGATCAGGGTCCGCCCCTTCGCCCCTCCCCACGCGGCCCGCGCCGGGACCGGGGCCAGCACGAGGGCGAGCAGTGCAACGAGCGGCCAGGGACTACCGGCGGCGACCGCGACCACCGGAACGAATACGAACGGGCCGACCACCAGCGCCACGAAGAAGATCCTGGTCCCCCGGTCTCCCAGGCGCACGGCGAGCGTGCGTTTCCCGGCGTTGGCGTCGGTCTCGATGTCGCGCAGGTTGTTGGCGACGAGTATCGCCACGGCCAGCATCCCGACCGGCACAGCCGCCACGGCGACGACTGGAGAGATCCGTTCATCCTGCACGAACGCGGAGCCCATCGTCGCCACGAGCCCGAAGAACACGAACACGAAAGCCTCACCCAGCCCGGACGAGGCATAGGGCCGGGAACCACCGCTGTAGCCGAGCGCCGCCAGGAAGCAGGCTAGCCCGACGGCGACGAGCCACCAGCCCGCGACCGCCGAAAGCGCCAGCCCCGCCAACGCCGCGACCCCGAAGGCCACTAGCATAGCGGAGCGCATCCGGGTCGGAGAGACGAGCCCGGATGCGACGGTGCGGCGCGGCCCGACGCGATCCTCCGTGTCCACCCCACGCACGCCGTCGAAGTAGTCATTGGCGTAGTTCACCCCGACCTGCACCGCCAGCGCGACCACGAGCGCCGCCAGAAATCGCCAGGCCGAAAAAGCGGATGCCGCTGCCGTCCCCACGAGGACCGGCGCCACCGCCGCCGAAAGCGTCTTCGGGCGGGAGGCTTCGATCCAGATAGAGCCGGTCAGCATTTCAGCTTGTGAGTCGAGGCCGTTGCCCGACAACGCGGCCGGAACTTTCGCGGTGGCCGCATTGAAGCGCGTTGCCTACCGTGATCGGGGCGGAGTGTCGGCGGCGTTTCCAAAGCTGACGGGCCGACCGGCTGACAAACTCCTAGAAACTCAGACTGCGGGGCGAGACGACGACGCCAGGGTTTATGCGGACGCCCTGGTCCAGAACGTTGCCCTCTCCGACCACGCACCGCGCGCCCAGCACGGAGAGCCCGCGGACGATGGCGTTCTGCCCGACGCGGGCGCCGGGACCGATGATCGAACCGCGCACAACCGCGCCGCTGTCGATCTCCGCCCCGTCCAGCAGGATACTTCCTTCGACGACGGCGCCTTCACCGACCCGGCAACCGTTGCCGAGGGAGGTACGTCCCCCAATGGAGGCGGAGTGCCCGATCTCACACCCGGCGGCCACGGAGACCGGCGGCAATATCTTGACGTTCTTGCCACACTCGGTTGAAGAGTTTACGTCGAGGTACTCGAACCCTTTGCGGGGAGCGCCGACCGCGCCGGAGAGCGCGTCGTGGGAAGCGGCCAGGTAGCTCCGCGGCGTTCCGATATCGCGCCAGTACGAGCTGGATATGTGGGCGCGCAGCTTGCCCCGGGCCTGGAGGTCGGGAAAGATCTCACGCTCTATGGAGACCTCCCGGTCCTCCGGGATGCTGCGCAACACCTCCGACTCCAGCACGTAGATGCCGGCGTTTACAAGGTTGGTCGTCACCTCGTCGGCTGCTGGCTTCTCCAGGAATCGGCGCACGAGCATGTCGTGATCCACCTCAACCAGCCCGTACGCCGTCGGGTCCTCCACGCTCGTGAGGGTGATGGTGGCGAGCGAGTCGGAGGACTGGTGCAACTCCACCGCCTTGGCGAGATCCGTCCCCGTTAGCACGTCCCCGTTCACCACGACCAGCGGCTCGCCGTCCAGGTACCGCTCGGCGTTCTTGATACCGCCCGCCGTCCCCAGGGGCCGGTCCTCCACGGCGTAGTGTATGGGGAAGTCTTTCAGATCCTCACGGCCGGCGAAGTACTCCTGTATGGGGTCGGGCATGTAGCCCATCGAAAGCACGACGCCATCCACGCCCCCGGCGCGGAGGAAGTCGATCATGTATCCGATAAAAGGCTCGTTGCGCAGAGGCACGAGCGCCTTCGGGATGTCGAAGGTGATCGGCCGTAACCGGGTCCCCAACCCACCAACAAGGATGACGGCTTGCATAGGAGACGTAGCTTACAACAGGTTGCGGATTGGGGCCAGGGACGTGTGATCCAGATCCGTCGCACCGCCTCCTCGTCTCGCGAGCACCGGGCAAACGGGCTCGAGGATCGGCTGTCGAGGGCAACGGCACGGGGTCCGTTCAGCCACGGCGTGTCACCGAAGCCGCTCTATCGCACTCCCCGGTCCGGAGCTTGCGGCAGAGTCGGACACGAACGCCAATAACGGAGGCCCCCGGAGCCAATTGGCTC
>JACCTS010000375.1 GCA_013812245.1 Rubrobacter sp. | reverse complement strand
AGGACCTCGTCGAGGCCGTAGACCGATACCAGGCCCGTTTGGAGGAGACCACCGGGAAGACCCTGGGCGACGTGGACGACCCGCTGCTGGTCTCCGTACGCTCGGGCGCGGCCGTCTCCATGCCCGGTATGATGGACACGGTCCTCAACCTGGGCCTCAACCACCGAACCGTCGAGGGGCTCGCCCGCCAGAGTGGCGACCGGCGGTTCGCGTGGGACTGCTACCTGCGTTTCACCGAGCAGTTCGCCGACATCGCGCTCGGGGTGAAGGACGAGACGCACCTCAAGCCGCTGCGGCGGGCGATACTCGAGAAGCGGGACGCCGGCGACGTGTCCGAGCTGGGGCTGGACGATCTGGAGCACCTGACCTGGGAGTACCAGCACGCCGTCCTCGAAGAAACAGGCAAACCCTTCCCCCAGGATGTCCGGGACCAGCTCCTGGCGGCCATAGAGGCCGTCTTCCGTTCCAGTTACTCGGAGCGGGCCGTCTTCTTCCGGCGGGTCAACAAGATCCCGGACACGGTCGTCTCGGCGGTCAGCGTGGTTTCCATGGTCTTCGGTAACCGGGGCGAGGACTGCGCCACCGGCGTCTGTTTCACCCGCAACCCGCTGACCGGCGAGAATGTCGTCACGGGCGAGTACCTGACCAACGCCCAGGGCGAGGACGTGGTGGCCGGCATCCGGGCCGGGCAGCCGATCGAGGAGATGGAGAACGATTCCAAGCTCAAAGACGCCTATCAGCAGCTCTCCGCCGCGCAGGACGCCCTGGAGCGCCACTTCCGGGACGCGCAGGACGTGGAGTTCACCATCGAGGGGGGACGGCTCTTCATCCTGCAGACCCGCGACCTGGGTGGCCGTACCGGCCGGGCGGCGCTCAACATCGTGACCGACATGGTCGAGGAGGGTTTCCTCTCGCCCGAAGAGGCGGTACTCAAGTACGGGGACCCGAACGGGCTCAACGAGCTGCTCCAGCCCGCCTTCGACTCCGAGGAGGAGGAAAGGGCTCGCGAAGAGGGACGCCTGATCGCCACGGGCATACCGGCCTCGGCGGGCGCCGCCACGGGCGAGGTCTCCATCTCCTCGGAGCAGGTGGAGGTCCTCTCGCGGCGCGGCCACGACATCATCCTCGTGCGGCACGAGACCTCGCCGGAGGACGTGAACGGGCTGCACAGCGCCCTCGGCGTCCTGACCGCCCGGGGTGGCGTGGTCTCCCACGCCGCCATCGTGGCCCGGGGCATGGGCAAGGCTGCCGTGGTGGGGGCCGAGGGCGTCGATATCGACGAGCAGCGGGGCGTACTCCGTATAGGCGAGGAGACCATCACCCCGGGCGAAGTCATCTCCATCAGCGGCACCACGGGTGAGGTTTTCATGGGCTCGATGCCGGTGGCTCCGTCGCCCATCAAGGCCAGGATGGCCGGAGAGGAGGTGGATGAGGACGGCGAGAGGCTCTACCAGAAGTTCCGGCAACTGCTCGACTGGGCGCGGGAGCACAAAGGCCTCCAGATCCGCTGCAACACCGAGACCGAAGAAGACCTCAAGGTCGCCCTCTCTTTTGGCGCCGAGGGCGTCGGCCTGGCGCGCACGGAGCACAACATGTTAATCCCGGAAGAGCGCCGTACCGCCTTCACCGCGTTGCTGCTGGCCCAGACCTCCGAGGATTACCAGAAGGCGCTCGACTCCCTGCGCCCGGTCATGGAGGACGGCGCGGAGACCATCTTCCGGTTGCTGGAGGGCAAGCCGGCCACCATACGCCTCTTCGACCCCGTACCCAACGAGTTCCTGCCCCGCAGCGACATCGAGACGGCCCGCGTGGCGGGTTTCATGGAGCTCGCGTTCGAGGAGGTTCGGCATCGGAGCGTCGCCCGGGAGGAGACGAACCCCATGCTCGGCCACCGTGGTGTGCGTCTCTTCGTCGTGGCGCCGGAGATAGTCGAGTCGCAGGCGGGCGCCATCCTGACGGCGGCGGCCCGATGCTTAAAGGAGGGGGTGTCGGTCCGGCCGGAGATCCAGATCCCTATGGTCATCAACCGTACCGAGATCCTGAAGGTGGCCGAGACCATCCACGATGCGGCCCGCAAGACCATGGAAGCGGAAGGGATCGAGATCCCGTACAGCGTCGGGGTGATGGTGGAGACGCCGGCGGCGGTCAGGACGGCCGACGCCTTCGCGGGGGACCTGGACTTCTTCTCCTACGGCGTGAACGACCTGACCCAGACGGTGCTTGCCATCAGCCGGGACGACACGGGCCACTTCATGCCGGCATACGAGGAACATGGCATCGTCGCCGCGGACCCTTTCAGCTCACTGGACCCCATCGTCGCCACCTTCGTGGAGGAGGCCTTCGAGAAGGCCAAGCGGGCCAACCCGGACATCTTCGTGTTCGCCTCGGGTGACCTGGGCGGCGACCCGCACTCCGTTGCCACCTTCCACAATATGGGCCTCGACGGCATCAGCGCCGGACCCTGGCTGGTGCCAATAGCGATCCTGGCGGCGGCCCAGGCAAACCTGAAGTACCCTCGCGAGGAGACGCCCTGACCTTCGTTCGGTGGACTCGGATCCTGTACTTCGGCGAACACCGGTGGCGTAGGAGAGGCGTGTGACCGCTACCCGGGTTTGTCGCCTTCCGCCTTGGTGCGTGGCTGCGCGCGGTCCTTCGGTTTCTTCGAGCGCTCCATGACGGCGGCCTGCTGGGTGTACTGGCCGACGTAGCGGGCGGCCACGGGGTTGTGGTCCCGGACGCGTACCCACCACAGGCCAGCCACGTTCTCGTGCAGCCACAGAAAGCCGATGGCGTAGCCGACGCTCATGATCGCCTGGAACGTCAGGAACGACGGCAGCGCCTCCGGGAGGACCACGCTCCGGCCGGCCCCGATGTCTAGCGTGACCTCGTGGAAGAGCCTGGCCAGAGGGAACGCCGGTATCCAGTACAGCATGGCCGGGGCCACGCCGCCGAGCCGGATGCGGCCGGAGGCCAGGAGCGCGTCGTAGCCCGCGCCCATGACCGCCAGGGGGACGCCGAGTGCCAGGGTGGTGAGCGCCACGTAGGAGAGGGGAAGGCTGCCCAAAGCGGCCAGTCCTCCCGCGACCAGTCCCGTGCCGAGGCCTATCACGACTCCGGGTAGCATCAGCTCGAAGGCGAGTCGCGACGGGGCCACGCTCATGCGCTCTACAACACCACCCCGAACCGGATCAGGCTGTAGAACAGCATCCCCAGGTAGAAGACCGCCCCGAAGCCCAGCACTATGCTGATCCCGATGTTCGGACGGATCTTCTTCGGCAGGAGCATGTTGTTTGTGAGGATGAGGAGTATGCAGTACGCCCCCATCGCGAAGGCCGAGAGGAAGGAGAGGATATCCAGGATCGCCGTGGGCCCGTCCGCCGGGCCGAACAGCAGGATCAGGATGCCGAAGATGATAACGCCCCACAGGAACACGAAGTAGAGTTGGCTGATGTTGAAGCGTCGCCCGCCGGGGATGAAGTAGTAGGTCATGTCCGCCTGGCCGCGAGAGAAGGCGTCGAAGATGCCCAGGGAGCCCTTCCAGCCGACGATCGCGATGAACAGGAAGAACAGGACGCCTATGGCGGCCCCGCCCGCCTCGGAGAAGGCCCCGGCCATGGCCGCTAGGGACGCCTCTTCGTCGCCACCCCGGATGGCCTGCTGTACGCCGGGGTCTATCGCCGCCGCCGCCTGGGCGAGGACCGTGTAGATGATGGTGACCAGCATCGTTATGCCCCAGAACAGGATGAGGGCGTCGAACATCACCCACCGGCGCCAGTTCTTCCACTTCTGCATCTGTTCGGGGTTCTCCGTGTCGAACATGAAACCCCGCGAGGGCATGGTCTCCGTCTCGTCTTGGTGTACAAGACCCCTGATGCGCGGGACGTGGACGCCCATGCCGGCGCCCTTATCCCGCAGCCAGAGCGTGTACCACATCTGCTGCATCCCCGACGGACCGGCGAACGCGATCGCGCCGACCACCAGCGGGAAGAACGCGGCCGTTAGCGCCTCCTTGGGGAAGTACCCGAAGGCGACCAGACCGACGAACGTGCTCCCCAAGTCCGCCAGGCTGCCCACCAGCGTCGCGATGATCGTGGAACCGATCACCAGGACACCGATGAGGAAGGTCAGCAGGTTTTCGAGGAGGTTGTAGACGAACTTGGCGAAGCTGAAGACGACGCCGATGAGGATCAAGCCGACGATGGCCGAAATTATATACGGTATCCCGGTTATCTGCTCGAGCGCCAGGGCCCCGGCCGCGACGTGCCCCGGCCAGATATACACCAGCGCGGCCGTGACGAAGAAGAACCACATGATCGGACGCGCTATCCGCGCCGCGCCGAAGAAGATGCTCTCGCCGGTAGCCATCGCGTAGCGGGCCATCTCGAGCATGACCACCGCCTGAAGCGAGACCCCGACCAGGAACAACCACCGAATGTTTGGGCCGAAGAGCAACACCAGCCGAGGCCACAGAAAAGTCTCCCCGAGCCCGACGCCCAGCGCCACCAGCACCATCGCCGGCCCGACAATGTGCAGCGACGCCGGAGCGTCCGGCAACTCCCGGATCGGCATCGGCTCCTCGCCGCCTGCCTGCCAGACCCTCTCTTCTCGTTCGGTCGTTACGTCAGCCACCGATGCCTCCCCGTCTCCCATGTTTCCATAAGGATCTCCTTTCCCTCCGACGCGAACCTGAAATACCCCACACGCCTGACAACGATCCCTTCCCTTCGACCCGGACATACGGTATGCACTCGATGCCCGCAACCCCAACCGAGCATTGCCTTCATTACCCCTTCCCTCTCGTCTACCCTTTCCCACAGGTACGACCAATGACCAAGCAGGATATACCGGTGTGTTTGTTGTGTCAACCCGCGAATCCGGGGTTGCCGGGATGTCTCCTTGACCGCCAGGAAGAAGCTCATGCG
>JACCTS010000366.1 GCA_013812245.1 Rubrobacter sp. | reverse complement strand
TCTGGGAGCTCCACCGCCTCCTCCTTCGTGGCCTCGAAGACGTCTGAAGTCTCGTACGGGGGGTCGGGCGCGGCGACGAGGGTGCCGACGTCGTTGGCGTGGACGTAGTTCTCGACCACGTTGCCGGTGGGCCTGTAGAGGGAGAGGACGCCGTACCCGTCCCCGCCCCTGTCGGCGTCCACGGCGACGTTCCCGGGCTCCTCGGGCAGGTCGGCCGGGAGCATGATGGGCGCGTTGGTCGGGAACGTCAGCACAGCCCACTTCCAGTCGTCGAGCTCCTTCCTGGTGAGCGGGAGCACCTGGGAATTCGGGTAGACGGGCGCTTCGAGGTTCTGGGAGGCCGCATAAGTTCCGGAGAACAGCGTTCTCTGCTACTGTGTCGCACCAAGCACCCGAAGTGGAGGCTGGGGAGGATTGAAGTGGAGGTACAAACTAACGCTGACGGCAACCACTACATAGAGCTTGACCGTCCTCAAGATGAGAAGACTGTTCTGACCTATATGCCACATCGCGAGTGGGCACAGCAAGCGGTGGTTCGGATTGAGGTTGAGATGCCTAGTGGGAAGCGGCCATGGGGCCCCGAAATACCTGTAGACCGGCTCGGAGACTTCGTCTCAGGCATCATCAACCTGATAAATAGCGAAGTGCAAGACAAAGAGTAGTTAGCTAGGTGAGGAGGGACGACACCTCCATCCCGCCAGGCTAGGGCCTGTCCGCAAAACTAGCTTGATTCACCTCCAACCTGCCATCGCTACCCATGGCACTCTGGGACTCGCCAACGCAGACCTTCGATGAGCCATCCGTAAGCTTTGGCTATGGTGGGGTCGTACTTCCATTGCTTCAGGACGGCGATCAGTTCCCAGTAGCGTTCCATACGAGGGTCGTACGTCCGCTCATGGTGGGAAAGCATCCACTCGGCGAAGTGCGAATCGCCATGTTTACCCACGGCTCGTGCGGAGGTCTCGATCCAATCCCCGACCACGCGCTGCTCCCTATCCCCGCTCGGTGGAAGATCCTTCGAAACTGCTAGCTTGGCCTCATCGAGGGCGGCTTTCAACGCCCGGTTCCAACTGGCGGAATCGAAGTCTCCCTCTGCTGAGGCCGAGACCGGATTCGTCTGGGCTTGGAGTGACTCCACAAATCTTTCATCCGAGGCGAGCGTCGCGAGTTCCGTCCAGGCCGCGAGCTGCTCTTCGTCCAGCTCTTCGGGCATGTCGGAAACTATCGCCCGCCAGAACCCGGCTTTCGTCTCCGGGTCCACCGGCGTCCCTTCAAGACCTTTCTCCAGGTGCTCGGCGAGGAAGGCTTCCCGCTCGCGGGCTTCCAGCAGCCCCAGCGCCTGTGCCCGGTCAGGGTAGCGATGCTCATCTCCCACGCCGCTTTCGAGGGCGGATTCGAGTAGTTTACGGCGACGTCGCAAGGTCCTGAGCTGGAGATCCACGGTTTCGAGTTGCAGCCTGAGTGCATCCGATGGCTCGCTCTCGCCTCCGAGCATGGCCCTTATCTCCGGTAGTCCGAAGCCGGCCGCCCTCAGCGTGCGGATCAGCTCCAGCTTGGAGCGATCCTCCTGCGAGTACATCCGGTAGCCGGCCTCGGTGATCCCCGAAGGGGGCAAAGCACCGACGTCCGAGTAGTGGCGAATGGTCTTCACCGACACCCCGCTTCTGCGGGCTAGTTCACCGATGCTGTACGACGCCTCTTTTCCCGAATCCACCCAGACCTCGCTTGACTCTCCGGTAACTGGAGACTTTATTGTATCTCCCAAAGCCCGTCCGCAAAGGACGGATGCGTAAAAACGGGAGGTAGGAGCGTATGTACGACATAAAGACTATTGACGTCTTGAAAGGACAGTGGGAATCGCTACTCGCTCCGGCGGATAGGAAAGAGGCGCTCTACCGCGAGCAGGTAATGGAACCGTTGAGACCGCTGTGGGAGCACATAATGAGCTTTATGCCCGCGCCAGAATCCCAGGGAGCGGGCGAGGAAGATGATCCCGCGCTCGCGGCAGCACGCCTCATTGGCCTCTACGGTCCCGATTCCGATGCGGATGAGGGACTTGCGGCCCTGTCCAAGTTGGAGAAGAGGGGATCTCTGACCGACTGTATTCGGGCACAGGGGTCGGCCATCGAAGCGCTCGAACCGCAGGAGCACGGGGTGGACTTCGAAGGGGTGAGGTTCGTCCTGGCGCTGGCTGATCCCCGCACGCCCGACCTCCTTGAGCGGCATGCGGGCTACATGGGCGGCGGTTCCTTCTCGGACTGGATATTGGTCTACGTGTGGCCGACGGACTACAACCTACCCCGTCTGCCCGCAATCTCTGTTCACGAACTCCACCACAAGGTACGCTTGGCCTTCGAGCCCTGGGACGAGGGAACCACCGTGGGGCAGTACCTCGTGCTAGAGGGTCTCGCCGAGGCGTTCGCCGCGGAGAGGTTCGGCGAGGAACTGCTTGGACCCTGGACGAAGGCGCTCTCAGAGAACGAACTAGAAAGCGCACGGCCGGTCATGCGTGATGCCCTTGAGGTTGCTGGCTTCAACGAGATCCGGGGCTACATCTTCGGGGACTGGGCGGCTCCACAGTTCGGTTACGAACCGCGTGGGCTGCCCGACTTCGTCGGCTACTCGATGGGCTACCGTGTGGTGAGAGAGTACCTCCGTCAGATGGGGCGCTCGGCGGTGGAGGCTACTTACGTCCCCTGGCGAGAGATCGTCGAAGGAGCGCGCTATTTCTAGCCGCGCCATAGTAACTCGAACGGATGTAAGGCTGTGAAGGACGAGCTAACGGAGCGGCAGTGGGAACGCCTACTGCCGCTGCTTCCTCCTCAGAAACCGGTCCGGGGGCGACCCGCCAAGGATCACCGTACCGTCGTCAACGCCATCCTGTGGATCGCCCGCACGGGAGCCGGATGGCGCGACCTACCCACAGACGCTGGCGTCTCTTGGAAGACCGCCGCCAGTCGCTTCTACCGCTGGAACGAATCCGGTACCTGGCAGACGGTACTCGCCGAGCTACAGCGAGACTCGGATCAGGAGGGTGAGATCGACTGGTCCAAGCACTTTGTTGATGGTAGCTCGATCCGCGCCCATCAACACGCCGCAGGTGCTAAAGGTAGCTGTCAGGAAGACGAGGCTTTGGGTACAAGTCGCGGAGGCTTCACCAGCAAGATTCACCTCAAGGCCGAAGGGTATGGCAAGTTGCTGACTTTCCTCGTGACTCCCGGACAGAGACACGAGGCAACGATGTTCGAGCCTCTGGTAGAGACGGGCGCGGTAAAGCGAGCCGGAAGAGGCCGTCCAAGGCTCCGCCCGGAGTGCGTGGTGGCAGACAAGGGCTATAGCAGCGACCGTATCCGCAACTATCTGAAAAGCAAGGCGATCAAGCCGGTCATTCCGCTGCGATCCAACCAGGGTAGAGACGAGAACTTCGATCGGGAGGCGTACCGGGA
>JACCTS010000336.1 GCA_013812245.1 Rubrobacter sp. | reverse complement strand
CTTCTTCTGACTCTATACTCAAGTCTTCCCGTGCAACCGCCAGAAACTCGCTGCGTGCTTCTAGCACTGGGTTAATAAATTCACCAAGCTCTCTGTCACCCAGTGGTTCCACATCGTGTATTAGGTGCGACTTCCTCTGAAGCAATATGGTTTCTTCGTTGATCGAGGCAGACGCTTCCTTCACCTTTCTTGAAGAGCCGAGCAACAACACCTCGGAATGGCAAGCACTAATAACCTTCACGCTCTCCTCCAACCTCTTATCCATTAGCCAGTAGCCCATAGTCTCATCATCATCCACAAAACCGAACTTCTCTACGCTCACCGCAGCGAGCAGATCCCTGTAGGCTGAGAGACGCTCGTGATGATGCCGTGTACGGTATTCCCTCTCCCACTGCCCACTTCTAACTGCGTCCTCGCGCGCCCAGCGGCGATTATCTGCCGCCCTCTGCAAGAAAAAATTAGGAGGGCGGTTAGGACAGAGCCGATCACCACTCCGATAAACCCGAAGACTGCAGCACTCAACCGCTGAATATCCTCCTTGAGTTACTCAACAATACTCTAGGAACCTTCAAGGTCAATCTTGTGCTGAAGTAGATGTACCATACCGATCACCAAGCTATAGGACGGCGGTCCCGGAAGAATCCGCCGGTGGGGCCGTTGTTCGGAAGCGTCGCGGCCCAGACGAGGGCGTCGGCGCCGTCCTCGACGGGGCGGGGGGCGCCAGGGCTGCCCATGTCGGTCGCCACCCAGCCGGGACAGATGGAGTTGACCAGGATGCCGCTGCCCCGAAGCTCTGAGGAGAGGATGCGCGTGAGGGCGTTGAGTGCGGTCTTGGAGACGCGGTAGCCGGGGGAGCCGCCGCCCATGTCCTCCAGGGCGCCCACGCCGCTGGAGACGTTGACGATCCTGCCGTACCCGCCCCGCTGCATGAGCGGGATGACGACCTCGGACAAACGCCACGCCCCGAGCACGTTGGCCTCAAGCGCCTCGCGCACGCGGTTCAGGTCGGCGTCCACACCGCGCTGGCCCTCGTCGTTGGCGATGCCGGCGTTGTTGACCAGCACGTCGAGCCGCCCGAACTCCTCTTCGAGGAATGCAGCTATGCGGTCCACGCTCTCCGCGTCGGCCACGTCGAGCTGGTGTGGGATCACATTTCCTTCCAACTCCTCGGCGGCGGCGCGGCCCTTGCCTTCGTCGCGGGAGCCAAGGACGACCGTGTAGCCCCTTTCGGCGAGCTGGCGGCAGATCTCAAGCCCGATCCCCCGGTTGCCTCCGCTCACCAGCGCGATACGCCCGTTCTCCATCACGAAACCTCCCGTTTCTCAACTCCGTGTGCCGGGCCAATGTTATACGACCAGTGATCTCTGGTCACAGCGACGGGCTCGTGCGTTTTCGAGCATAATTCCCGTGGAGACTCCGGGCGCGGCACTGCGGTTGGAGATCCGGAAGAAACATTCGTGCGGGAGGATGCGATGAGCACATCTCGGGAGACGGACCCGGCTTTCGGAGAGCTCGTACCTCGCAGGCTATTCGGGAGCCTGATCTCGACCACGCGCGACGTGCTCTTCTCGCCGCAGCGCTTCTTCGACTGGCTGCCGCCCGACGGGCCAGCCGGGCCTCCCTCGCTGTACTTCGTGATCTGCTACTTCGTAGTCTCGCTCATCAACCTGCTCGCCACCGCGCCCCTCCTCACCGTGCCCGTGATACTCGCCGCCTCCGCGAACCCCTCGGGGACACGGTCCTTCGCCTTTTTCACGCTCACCTTCATCTTCGTGTTCCTGGTCGTGTTACCCGTCCTCTCGGTCGGCTTGTTTTTCGTGGACGTGGCCGTGCAGCATGGCTTCGTCTTGCTGGTCGCGGGCCGGAACCAGCGGGGCCTGCGCGTCTCGTGCTACTCGGTCGGGGCAGCCGTTCTGGTGGCCTGGATCCCCATAGTCGGCCTGGTGGCCGTCCTGTATTGCTGGTACCTCTACACAATCGGCCTTCGCCGGAGACACGGCATTTCCACCGTCCGGGCTGTCATCGCCGTCCTCATCCCCACGATGCTCTCCCTGGCCCTCGCGGC
>JACCTS010000335.1 GCA_013812245.1 Rubrobacter sp. | reverse complement strand
GGCCCTCGCCACGGAAGGGGTCTACTCCCTGGGGACCGGCCGGTACGCGGAGGCCGCCACCTACGAGGGCAAGGAGAAGGTCAGCGGTGTGGTCGTGAAGCCCGACGAGGTGGAGATACACATCGTTGCGAGCTACCCGCTGGCCCGGCCGATCCCCGAGTTGGCGCAGCTGATCAGGGAGCGCGTCGCTCCGGAGGCCGGCTCACGGAGGACCAGCGTGGTCGTCGAGGATATCGAGGTGGCGCGTGAGGATCTTTAACCGGATAGTCGTGGTGCTGCTGCTCGTTGGCCTTATAGCACTCGGCGCGTACACGGTCGTCTACAGCTTCGAGCTGTTCGGCCGCAAGCTCTCCGATCTCTCTACCGCCCTTCAGGGATTCACCAGCGGCGTCGAGGGCTTCGCCAGCGACGTGGAGAACGGGAGTCTTCCGATCCTGACGATAGCCCTGCTGGTCGCGATCGCGCTCCTCGGCCTCGTGCTGCTCATCATGGAACTCAAGCCTCCGAGGCCGCGCCGTGTGCGCATGCAGCGCGGCACCTACGTTTCGCCGGATCTCGTCCGGGACGAAGTGTCCTCGGCCGCCGAAGAGACCCCGAACGTGCTTGGCTCTTCGACGAAAGTGGAGGCCAAGCGCAGGCCCGGCGCTAAAGTGAACCTGCAGGCCGACGTGCGGCGCGGAGAGGACATGAGCGCCGTCAAGTCGGACCTGCGCGAGAGGGTGCAGCAACACCTTGCCCGGGCCGGTGTACCCCTCAGCAAGCTCAAGCTCAAGCTCGTGGAGGCCGATCCCCGCCAGGCCAAGACGAGGGTGCGATGAACGCGCTCAACCGCATCGTCATGCTCCTGATCTCGCTGCTGCTCCTGGCCGTGCCGGTGCTTCTGTTGCTCGTGGCCTTCGGCGTCATCGCCCCGCAACTCGCGGAGCAGTACACGGGCTACAGTGCCGCCGTGGACTTCGTGGGCGGCCTCTCGGTGGCGAACATCGGTTCGCAGGCACTCATCATCGCCGCGATAATCGGGGTGCTGGTGGTGCTGATAGCGGGGTTCCTGCTTTTGCGGGAGCTCACCTTCGGGCGCGTGGTCGCCAGAAATACGGTTGTGGACGATTCGCCGGGGGCGGAGACCCTGATCACGGCGGGAGCCGTTCGGGCCTTGAGCGAGGGCGCGGCGCGGGAAGTGGGCGCTACATCTCCTTCGGTCTCACTCGCGCAAGGCCATCCCGAATACGAAATCTACTGCGGCATAGGGGCCCCGGCATCTAGCAACTACACCGAGCTGGCCTCCCGGGTCAGGGAGAACATCAGAAAGGCTCTGGAGAGCCAGAACGTGCCCGTCAAGGACGTGGAAGTCACCGTCCGAAAAGTAGCGTCCTAGAGAAAGGGAGGAAGCTTGGCCACCTGGACCAACAAGCAGTGGGGGGCTCTGATCGGCGGCCTCGTGATCTTCTTGATCGCCTTGATAGGCCCCGGGCCTACGGCCTTCGTGGTGATCTTCGCCGTCCTGGGCTACTTCATCGGGAAGTTCCTCGACGGAGAACTGGACCTCGAAGACATCCGGGCAAGAGCCCAAGGACGGCGCTCCGAGACCCGCCCACCGGAAACCCGTCCGCCGGAAACCCGTCTCCGGTAGCCGCTTTTACTAACACGGACTCTGGCTGCCCCTAGAATCTGGTAGCAAGCAAGGTCGGAAAAGGAAAGGGGCTCCCGTTGGAAACCTTCCTGTTGTGGATAGGTGTCTTAGGTTTCGTCGCGGCGACGGCGTACTTCATCCTACTGGGCACCCAGACCCCGCCGGGCAAGCGCATCTTCCACGTCATCACCGCGATCATAACCGGGGTGGCGGCCTTCTCCTACCTGATGATGGCTACCGGCGCGGGAGCGACGCTCGTTGACGGAGACCGGCTCTTCTACTACTTCCGCTACGTAGACTGGGTCGTCACCACGCCCTTGCTGCTGCTGGATCTGGCATTGCTGGCGCTGGCCGATCCGCGCCGGAACGCCGGTTTCATAGCTGGTTTGATCGGGCTTGACGTTTTCATGATCCTGACGGGTCTTCTGGCCGGCTCCCGTTCCTCGGGGTTCGGCAGGGGCTTCTGGTTCGTCGTCAGCACGATAGCCATGATCGCGCTCCTGTACCTGATCGTGACCCGGCTTTTCGCCGAAGCCGCAGGACAACCGGAGGCCGTGCATCAGATCTTCCGCACGCTGGCCTACCTCACGGTGGTACTGTGGGCCTTCTACCCCATCGTGTGGTTGATCGGCACGGAGGGCTTCGGCGCCGTGAACTCGACCGTCGAGGTCCTCCTGTTTCTGATCCTCGACTTCCTCGCCAAGATCGGCTTCGGGTTCTTGCTGCTGACCAACCGCGAAGCCCTCGATCAGGTCGGCGGTGGCGCGCAACCCAGGCGCCGCCGGGTAGTGTAGGCCCCGAGGGACTTTAGGACGATCCTCGCGGCGGGCCTTCTCGGGTCCGCCGCTTTTTCGTGTCGCGGCGCATCCACCCGCTACCGTTTGGGGGACTGGACATGACTCCATGCAGATGCGTTAATTTGATGCCGTGGGGAACCGAGGGGAGAAAGCCCGAACCAACCTCCTGCGCTGGACGAGGCGACCCCGAAGGACATGGCCGTTCCTGGTCTTCATCGTTCCGGTTCTGATCCTGGGCTATACGCTCTATGACGCGGCGCGCCCGGTGGCGCTCGGAAGCCTGATCGAAGCCCGAGAGCGTCCTTCCGCAGGGAGCGTAGCAGGCTACTATTCCTCCGCGAAAACGGCGGAAGCAGCGAGAACGCCGTCGGTAGAGACGAGCACAGGTCTTTCGGACATCGAGGTGAGGCGCAAGCTCGATATTTTGGCGCGCACCCGGCTCCCGTCCCCTCCTCCATCGGACACCTGCGACGACCTGATGGTGCTCGTGGACCGCGAGCACCATCTGCCCCCCGGCTACGAACCGCCGAATTTGGTCTCCGTGGAGGCTCACGGTGCGCCCGTGTACGGGGGCGAGATGATGCTGCGGCGGGGAGCGGCGGAGCAATTGGGACGCATGGCGCGGGCCGCGAGCGCGGCGGGCGAGGAGATCATGGTGTCCTCCGCGTACCGTTCCTACGCCCACCAAGGGGTAGTGTTTACCAGGCTGGTCTCCATCTACGGGGAGGAGCAGGCGAGGTGGACCAGCGCGCCGCCGGGCCAGAGCCAGCATCAACTCGGTACGGCGGTGGACTTCACCAACTCCGCGGTCGGGTACAAGATCCACAAAGCTTTCGGACACACCACCGCCAGCGCGTGGCTGATGGAACACGCCCCCGAGTACGGCTTCGCCCTGTCCTACCCCAACTACAAAGAGGCCGAGACCGGCTACCGCTGGGAACCTTGGCACTATCGCTACATCGGCGTAGAGAACGCCCGGAGTCTCGAAGAGGACGGCATTACCCTCCAGGAGTTCCTGACGCGCGAAGGGGTAGAGCCCCGCTGTTAAGCACGCGAGGCCTGGAACCTGGTGAATTAAGAGGATATCCTCACTGGTCATGGACGGTGACGAGAGAAACCACGCGCGGCGTCTCGCAGCGTGGCGGGATGATCCTGGTTCCTCAGCCATCCTCACCGACATAGACGGTACGCTCGCCCCCATCGTCCCGACACCGGACATGGCGGAGGTGCCGGCGGAACTGAAGAAGCTCCTCCGGCGGTTGAGCGAGGCATATCTCCTGGTTGCGGGGATCAGCGGCCGCAAGACCGAAGATGCCCGTAAACTAGTGGGGCTGGAAGACATCGTGTACTTCGGCAACCACGGGTTCGAGATCCTGCGCGACGGTGAGATCGAGGTGATAACGGAAGCCCTGCCATACCTGGAAAAGGTCCAGGAACTGGAGCAACGCGCCCGCGACGAGTTGGGGCCGCTGGGGGCTTTCGTGGAGGAGAAAGGCATCACCGCTTCGATCCACTACCGCAACGTACCGAAGGAGATCGGGGAGCGGTGCGTGGAGCTCGTGAACGCCGAAGGCGAGCGGCTGGGGCTCAGGATTACGGTCGGCCGCGGCGTGGTCGAGGCCCGCCCCCCCATCCGGGCGGATAAGGGAACCGCCGTGAGGCGCCTAGTCGAAGAGTACGGCCCCCGACGGGCCACGTTCCTCGGCGACGATACCACCGACCTCGATGCCTTCCGGGAGCTTGAGAAGCTGCGCGAGGAAGGTGTGCTAGAGGAGATCCTGCGCGTCGGCGTGGCGAGCGAGGAAGGACCACCGGAAATAGAGACCGAAGCCGACCTCACCGTGGACGGTGTGGAAGGCGTCGGCGAGGTGCTTCGGATGTTAGCTGAGGAAAATTAGCCTGCGCTCCTGAAGCATCCGAGGAGAACCGCCAGAGAGACGGCGAATATCACTCCTTCTACCGCGCCAAGAATCCCTCCGGCTACCGCGGCAAAGACGACCACGGGCAACATTTCGGGGACGCGGCTCGGCACGATCGCGTTGGTCCCGAACAAAATCGTGACGAGTACAAGGAGGAGACTCATCGCCGTACCTCCGAGACAAATCGCCAACACCATCAGGCCGTAGCGGCTGAAGAAGGCACCGCGAAGTTCTCGGCGGACGAACCTCGGGCACGTACCAGAAACCGACAGCCCTACTACGCCCTCCGAGAGTGCGAAAGAGCGGAAAGTGGCCACTGCGGGAGATGCCAATCGAACGGCCCACCGAAGCTATCATCGCCGAGTATCCGTACAGGACTGCATTCGTGAGCCTGACGAGTACGGACGCAATTGCCAAGAATTTTCGCATCAAACATTACTAACCGTGCTGCTCTCTATACGCATCAATATCCCGCATCTGAGCCTCGGTCCAGTCCTCGATGGTGTTGTTCAGCACGGTTTCGCGTAGAGAGTAAGCCCGACGCTTCTTGTCTTCCGCGGACATGGTGAGAGCTTCGTATATAGCGGCGGCTTGTTCGTCGAGATCGAAGGGGTTTACAGTGAGGGCGTACTCTCCGAGTTCCTCGTGGGCGCCGGCGTTCTCGGAGAGGATGAGGACGCCGTCCTTCTCGTTGACGACGGCAGTCTCTTTGGCGACGAGGTTCATACCGTCACGGATGGCGTTCACGAGCAGGGCGTCGTAGTTCTTGTAGGCGGCGACGGAGCGTGGGAAGTTATCTTCCATCGAGAGCTCTATGGGTGTCCAGTCTTCGGCGCCGTGTTCTCGATTCACCTCGTCCACGGTCTCGCGGATGGTGTCGGCGTAGCGAGCGTACTCCTCTATGTCGCCGCGGGAGGGCTGGAGCTGGGCGAGGAAGGTGACCTGGCCCTTGATCTCCGGGTGGCGGTCCAGCATACGTCCATAGGCCCGGAAGCCGCGGACGATGTTTTTTGAGAGATCCATCCTGTCCACCCGGAGGAGAAGCTTGCCGGGGAGTTCGTTGACCCACTCTTCCTGCTCCAGCACGGCAGCGCTCTCCGCAAGCTCCTCGAACTCCGAGGGGTCTATGGAGATGGGGTACGCCCTCACCCAGACCTTGCGGCCGTCACGGTAGACGATGCCCTCCTCCAGGTTCACCTCAGCGCCCAGCACCTCGGCGGCCGTGTCCAGGAAGTTGCGGGCGTAGCGGCGGGTATGGAAGGCGACGACGTTGGACTCCAGCAGGCTCTCGAGCACGTCTCGCCTCACGTAATCCGGCAACACGCGCCAGTAGTCGGATTCGGGCCACGGGATGTGGACGAAGAAGGAGATAAAGGTCTCCGTGCCCAGCCGCTCCCGGACGAAACGCGGGGTCATGTAGAGCTGGTAGTCGTGCAGAAGAATGATGGGGTTTTCGTCCTCTTCTCCGAGGAGACGGGAGACCGCCTCGGAGAAGTTGCGGTTCACGGGGACGTAGCCTTCCTCCCAGGCCCGCCGCGTATCGTCGCCGAACTCTGGCGCGTATGGGAGATCGTAGATTCCGTGTTGCACGAACCAGAGGAGGGGATTGGCGAGCGTGTTGTACATCAGGTCGTAGGCTTCCGGGTCGTGTTCGACGAGCGCCACGCGCAGATCATCGACCTCGTAGGGCGCGGGCTCCGACGCGACCAGGACGTCCTCCTCGCTCTGGGCGGAGGCGATCCAGACGGAGTCCCCACTGCGCCTCGAAACGGAGTTGAGGGCGGTGACCAG
>JACCTS010000334.1 GCA_013812245.1 Rubrobacter sp. | reverse complement strand
TCCTTGGCACCGAGGGAACCGGGCTTCCGGTCTCCGGCGTGTTCTTCGCCACCTGCGTCGCGGCGGCGGCGGCGAGCATCGCGATGGGCGTCTTCGCAAACTTTCCGCTGGCCCTGGCCTCCGGGCTCGGCCTGAACGCGATAGTGGCGTTCACCCTGATCCTGAGCCTCGGCCTCTCCTGGCAGGAGGCGATGGCGGTCGTGGTGGTTGAGGGTGTTCTGGTCACGATCCTGGTCCTGACGAACCTGCGCGAGGCGGTCCTGAACGCCATCCCAATGGGCTTGAAGTTCGCCATCGCGGTCGGCATCGGACTCTTCATAGCGTTCATCGGCCTGAAGAACGGCGGCATCGTGGTCCAGAACCCGGATACTTATCTGGCCCTTGGAGATCTCACGCAGGGCCCGGTGCTGCTCGCGGCCGTCGGACTCATCCTCACGCTCGCGCTTGTGGCGCGGGGTTTCCGGGGCGGGCTCCTCATCGGGATAGTGCTGACCGGCGCCATCGGGATGATATTCGGGGTCGTGCCGCTCCCCGAGGGCATCGTGGACTTCCGGTTCGACACCTCGACCATAGGTGGCGGGGTGCTGGCGGTGCCGCAGGTCTTGCAACTCTCGCTGGTACCCGTGATCTTCGCGCTCTTCATGACGGACTTCTTCGACACGATGGGCACGATGATGGCCGTCGGACAGGAAGCGAAGCTCCTCAACGATGAGGGCCGGATACCGAACGCGAAGCGTATTCTTCTGGTTGACTCGCTGGCTGCGATCATCGGCGGGGCGGCGGGCGCCAGCTCGGTGACGAGCTACATAGAGAGTGGATCTGGCGTCGCCGAAGGCGGCCGTACCGGGTTCTCCAGCGTGATCGTGGGTTTGTTGTTCCTGCTCGCGTTGCCGTTCGCCCCCCTAATCGCGGTCTTCGGCGGCTCCGTGCCCATCCCGGGCCCCGAGGAAGGACAGCAGATCTTCGTCTCCCCTGTCACCGCCCCGGCGCTCATCGTGGTCGGCTTCCTAATGATGACGGCGGTGCGCTTCATCCCGTGGGATGAGACGGACGAGGCCATCCCCGCCTTCCTCACGATCCTCACGCTCCCGCTGACCTTCAACATCTCCTACGGCATAGGCTTCGGCTTCATTTCCTACGTTCTGATCAAGCTGGCCCGCGGCAAGCCCGGTGAGGTCCATCCCCTGCTCTACGCCGTCGCCGCCCTCTTCGCACTGGCGTTCGTGTGGCCCGCGTTACAGAGCGCGCTCTCTTGAGCGGACGGCGTCGCCCGAGACGCCCTTCGCGGCGCGGCCGAGCGTTGTTTGACCGCTCGAGAGCCGGGGTAAAACTCGCAAAGTAGCGAGACGCACGGCATCCGTTGTATATTTCGGTCGGAGATTGCCGGGCGCAGGTGAAGGGCCAGCGAGGGGGGAGGTGAAGGGACATAGGCATCGGAGCAATCGTAGTCTGGATCGTCGTGGGGCTGATAGCAGGCGCCCTGGCCAAACTGGCCATGCCCGGTCCGGACCCCGGAGGCATCCTGGTGACCATCCTTATCGGGATCGTGGGCGCTTTCGTGGGAGGCTGGTTGCTCAACCTCCTCGGTTTCTCGGGGAGCGCGGGTCAGATCAGCCTGGGCTCCATCTTCACCGCCACCGTGGGCGCCATCGTCTTGCTGGTCGTCTACCGGCTGATAACACGAAGGCTGGCGTGATGTAACGTTTTTTGGACATTCCGTAATCTAACCTGGCAACAGGGATTCAAGGAAAGGGGATCATGAGCGAAGAGAGTACTCAGCAGAGGAGCACCGGCAGCAGCCCGCTGCAAACCGACCACGGCAACACCACCATCCAGGACACCGTGGTTTCGAAGGTCGCTGGCATCGCGGCCCAGGAAGTAGAAGGCATCAAGATGGGCGGCGGCGGCGGCTCGCAGGCCGTGAGCGGCATCCTTGGCTCCATCACCGGCGGCGGTGGCGGCAGCCAGACCACGGGCGTCTCCGTCGAGGTCGGCGAGCAGGAGGCCGCGCTGGACCTGACGCTCACCGCCGAGTACGGGAAGTCCGTCCCCCAGCTCACCGAGGCCGTACGCCGCAACGTGATCAACCGGGTGGAGAACCTGGTCGGGCTGCGGGTTACCGAGGTGAACATAACGGTCGCCAACGTCTACTTCCCGCAGGATGAGCAGCAGCAACTAGAGGCCGAGCAAACCAGCGAGTCCCGGTAAGGGGTTCAGAGTATCTTGGCCGGCGGGATACTGGATCTGGCGAGGGCC
>JACCTS010000332.1 GCA_013812245.1 Rubrobacter sp. | reverse complement strand
TCTTTGATGGTTTCTACGGTGATTCCACCGGCGTTGTCGCCGACCAACCTAGCGTCGAAGCCGCGGCCACTCCCGAACCGCACGGTCACTCGCTTCCCGTTCCACCCCTTAGGCAAATACCCGGCCAACGCGCCTCCCCTGTACGCCTACGATCTCCGGGCATCTTACTCCTGCCCTTACCCCTCCTGCTCGCCCTGGAGGCCATCAAGCGCCGTCAAGCTCGTTACAAGCCCCTAGTCTCCCCAACCCATGTGTATGGTAATGGCAATCGGCCGGCCGCACGCGGGGCACCACTCATCAGGCGGAGCCTTGTCGGGGTCCACGAACACAATCGAAGAAGGGCGGTCGTCGTCGTCGGGGCCGTTGCCACACTCCGGGCACCTATTGCCGCCGCCGGTCGTTGCCTCCAGCTGCCGCACTCGCCTCTCAATGGTCGTCGGCATCGTCTAGCCTCCCCTTCGATTGCTGCTATGTGCTCCCCGCCATACGCCCGCTGGCTTCGCCTGGCCCCGCTCCAGTCGCTCGATACGCTCCTCCAGGCTCTCGGTCTCGCGGATCTTGCGCTCCAGCTCCACGGCGCGAAGACGGGTGTTAATGAGCTGGTTCGCCACAGCCGCGACGCCGCTACCCATCTCGATACCGATAACCCGGTCAGTGAGGTCCTTGAGAAGATCCTTGATCTCCGTGATCTCGCCGCGCCCGCGCCCCCGGCCGCCACGCTTACCACCCCTGGAGGCGTTGCGCTTGCGCTCTTCGGCCAGGTCGGGACGGTGGCCATAGCAGGTCTCGTAGCCCTTCATAGCTCTAGCCCCGCACCTATCCCCGCCCGGCTTTATAAAGGCGCATTTGGCCAATAGCTCTTACCCTCCCCCTACCCTGCAGCCTCGGAGGAGAAGGCACGGGCTGCTAGCGAACGCTCCAGCAGGCCCCCGAGGCCCTGAGATTCTCTAGCCTCCTGATGCGCCGTGGTGTAGGCCGCCCACCTCGTACTCTCCGCCGGCCTCGGGAGCAGGTAAGCATCGACCACGCTCTGCGCGCCGAGGTCAATCCCCCGGTGGTAGGTCGCACGGGCTAGCAGCTTGTCGCCCGTGCGCTCGGCTTGCTGCAAGAGGCGCTGCAGCTCCTCCTGGGCTTGCTCCGGGCTCTCAGGGGAGGCGGGGGCAGCGGAGACGTCGTTGTAGGCGGAGCGAAAAGCGGCGTGGATCTGCGCTTCCTCCGCATCAGTAGCGGTTGCGGAGACGGGGACGCGGAACACGGCTTTCCTTGTCCGCGTCAGCCGCTCGGCCCTCTCACGCTCGCCGGCCTCGCGGGCCTCGGCATACTCTGCCCTGGCCCTCGCGGTAACCTCGGCTATGCGCTTATTCTTGGCCTCTTCGGTGAGGTCCACATATCCGCGAATCTGTGCAATCTCAGCGTTCTGCCGGTTCAGTATCTCTACCGGATCTGTTGCCATGGTGTTCCTTTCCGTAGCTTCATTGCCTTGGCTTCGTGCTCGGAAATCAGGGCTTCAAGGATGCTTCTGTGGCGCTCGGCCTGGAGCTGGTGGTATTCGCACCATGCCGCCCTCATCTCCTCGCTCCTACGGGCATTGTGGGCCCGCACGCTCGCCTTCCACAACTCCTCTTGCTCGTCGGGGTCCGGCCCACGGTCTTGAGATGCCCGCTTGGAGATGAGCCGGTCCAACTCGGCGTCTACGGTATCTGCCCGTGCTACGTCCACTAAGCTCCCTTCGCTGGCCTGGCTGTATCCGATGAGGTCATGCTCCCTTCGCTCGTGTTTGGTTTCCGCGTCCGGCGCCGTTTCCGATACCGTTCCCGGTAGATCGCCCCACGCCACAGCGGGTGAACCTCCGCCATCGCCTTACAGGCGTCAATCGCCGCTGCCGCCTCTGGGCCCGTCGCCGTGAAGGTGAGCTCCTGGCCCTGGTGGAAGCGAGCCCACAGGCGCTGTTTACCTCTCGTGTCGCGGCCCCTGTCGGTTAGCTGCAGGCTGCCGCCCCTCCGGTGGGAGATCCACACGCTGGCATCCATCTTGCGCAGTGCAAGGATGAGGTATTTGGCCGTCTCACAGGATTCCCCGTCCGAGCCCCGGAGGATAACGGTGGCCTTTAGCCCGTCTACGGGCGGCGGCGGGCCAGCGTCCCGGCCTATGTAGCGCTCTACGTCGGTGGTCATGCTGCCCTCCGCCCGATCAAGCGGGTAAGCTCCCGGTCCCGCACGTCATCGCGCCCCTCGTCAACGGCTTCCATCGGCCTCCTTCACTAGTATTGGTGTCCTGGCTGCAGACGGTGAGGCTGCAGGTAAAGTCATGCGCCCTCGTGGGCACTTGGCGCGGAATCGCATCATCTTTTTGGTTTCCTTCTCCTCTCTTCCTCCTCGCTCGGGCGGTTGCGGCGCCACGATTCCTTCAGCTGGTCAGAGCGGCGCTCCTTTTCTTCTCGCTGGCGTTCATCGACCTCCTCGGCCTGCCTCCTC
>JACCTS010000324.1 GCA_013812245.1 Rubrobacter sp. | reverse complement strand
CTACTGGCAAAGTACATGCCGGTCAAAGAGGAGATCCACGTCTACGTGGATCGCTCGGGCACGCTCCGCACCACCCATACGCTGGCCCTATGGAAAGCCCGGTTCCTCACCCTCCGTTACGAGATCTCACGCCACGGCCAGGGACGTAGCCTTCCGAGTTCATCTTGCCAATAGATGAAGGTTTCGTTACCATACTCACAAAAGCGGTGGAGGGGACGACATTCAGCGGAGGAGCGATCTGTAGAGGCCGCCTCCCCGGAGATCCGTCTTTGTAGGTTTGTGGAGCAACGGGCTCCATCCCTGGAAGGAGAGATGTATGCGCAGAACCCTTGTGGTGATCGCCAGCCTGTTGCTTGGCGCGCTCCTGGCGGCTCCGGCGATTGGACAATCATCCATCGGCGGCCCGGACGCCAGCGACGACAAAGTGACCGGCCAGAGATACGTGCGCCACGACGGTGGCACGGACGCCGGCATCCGGCACTGCAACAATACGGCCACGGACCCGGCGGAGGACAACCCGGATGACAACGACGTGGACTCCAACGACGGCGGCAGCCGGCGGCAGGCAAACGAGCCGTTCTCGGTCGTGGACCCGACGGACCCGAAGACCGTGGTGGCCGGCTGGAACGATTACTGTCTGTCGGATCTAGGCGCGGGATGGCAGGGCTTCGCGTACTCCCGCGACCGCGGCGAGACCTGGACCGATTCCATGGTTCCCGGCTATCCGCAGGATACCTCCGCCGAGGGGAAGTCCTCTCCCCTGTACGGCGATCACACCGATGCCGGTGACCCCATCGCCGCCTTCGACAACGACGGCAACCTCTTCGTCGGCGGTATCGCCTTCAACCGGGAGGGTCCGGTCAACGGCGACGTATACGTCGCGACCTACGGGAAGCAGGACAGGGCCAACGGCTATCCCGTGGACTACCTGCGCACGCGCATCGTCGGAAAGGGTACGCCGAACCGCAACTTCGGGGGCATCTTCCAGGACAAGCCCATGCTCGAAGTGGACCGCACTGGTGGGCGGCACGACGGCAACGTCTACGTGTGTTGGTCGCGCTTCACCGCCAACGGGCAGAACCGCATCCTGTTCAGCCGCTCCACGGACACCGGCCGGACGTTCTCCCGTCCCATCTCGCTAACCACCCCCGGCCTCATCGGCTCGGTTCAGGGCTGTGACATCGCGATCGAGGGCGACGGCAACGTGTACGTCACCTACCGGACCTACCCTATCGGCAAACGCGGCGCGGGGCTTGCCTTCAACCGCTCCACCGACGGCGGGGTGAGCTTCAGCAGGACGCGGCTGATCCGCAACATCGCAGAGTACTTCCCGTCAGACGGCGAGCGCGACTGCGGGGACGGACCTTACGTGTGCCCGACGGAGTACGTTTTCCACCGCGTCCCGCTGGAGCCGCGGGTGACGGCTGACCAGAGCGGTGAGCTTCCTGGCGTCTACCTGACGTATAACGCCATCTGGCCCGGCAGCAGGGAGCCGAGCAAGACTTCCTACGAGTCGGCGGATCCCGGGACGGTGGGACAATCGCTCGTGTACGTGATCCGCACCACCAGCAACGGGGCGAGCTGGAGCCAGCCGAAAGCCGTGGATCCCAATTCGAAGGGACACCAGTTCTTCTCGGACATAGACGCCCACAGGGGTGAGGTGGCCGTGGTCTGGCAGGACAGCAGGACGGATCCCGCATACTCCGTGCAGCGCCCCATCGGCAACACCGCGGCAGCAAAGTCTCCGCCGGGCACCAACGAAGTGAACTCCTTCTTCTCGCACTCCACGAATGGTACGGCGTGGGCGGCCTCGACGAAGGTGTCGAGCACCGGACACCAGTCCGAGTACGAGATGTTCGGCAGCCGCGACATTCCGTTCCACGGGGACTACAACTGGATCTCCCTGGCCAACACCGACCCGGATGACCCGAATAGCCCGCTCCGCGCTTACATGAGCTGGACGGACAACCGCGACGTCGTCCCCGGCACAGACCCACGCGAAGAGGAACAGGACGGCTTCGACGTACTGCAGTGCCGCGTGGACCTCGGCGAGAACACCCAGTCGAGGGACGACGGCCCGCTCGCCCGCCGCGACGCGCCCTTCACCGGCGACAACTGCGGCAACGGCGGCGGCCTCGACCAGAACATCTACGGTAGCTCCCTGCTCCTCCCATAGCGCAAAGTTCAGCGCAACGCTCGGCGCCCCGGAAGTCATCCGGGGCGCCGGCCCGCTCGGAGCACACACTACATGCTATGATGCTCCCGGAGGGAACTTGCAGCTCGCCCACAAGAGATCGAAGCGTGCGGGAAATTGCCGGGACATCTATCGGCGTAGCGTAATGTACGGCTTGAAACCCATCCGCGAGCGATCGGAATTTTCACACGAGCTTTGGCATCCAGGCCGGCTCTTACCCAAGGAGGATGCATGAAGCGTTCACCCGCCCGTCTGCTCGCGACCCTGTTCCTGATCCTGGCCGTCTTCGTTCTCGCGCACCCCGCGTCGAGCGCGCCCAGGACGGAAGTCCCCAAACAGCCGACCGCAACGGGAACGGGCGGCGCCGTGGCGACCGTGGATCAAGACGCATCTCAGGTGGGCATGCAAGTTCTGAAAGGTGGTGGCAACGCCGTTGACGCCGCGGTAGCCACTGCCGCTGCCCTGGGCGTCACTGAACCTTATTCGTGCGGCATCGGCGGCGGCGGTTTCATGGTCGTCTACGACGCCAGCAGCGGGAGCGTCTCGACAATCGACAGCCGCGAGACCGCGCCGGCCGCTTTCCAGCCGGACAGCTTCATAGACCCCGCGACGGGAGAGCCGATCCCCTTCGGCGAGCGCGTCACGAGCGGCCTCGGCGTCGGCGTGCCGGGCACGATCCGGGGCTGGGAGCAAGCGCTCGGCAGGTTCGGTTCGAAGCCCCTCTCGGAGCTGCTACAACCTTCAATCCGGCTCGCCGCCAGCGGCTTCACCGTGGACCAGACCTACCGCCAGCAGACACTGGACAACATCAACCGCTTCGGAGACTTCACCTCGACCCGCGAGACGTTCTTGAAGAAAGGAAATGCGCCCGCCGTCGGTTCGACGTTCCGCAACCCCGACCTCGCGGCGACCTACAGCCGCATCGCCGACGGAGGTGGCGACGCCTTCTACTCGGGCCGTACCGCGCAGGCCATCGTGGATACCGTGCAGAACCCACCGGTGGTCGCCGGCGCCGGAACGACGCGCAACGTGCGGTCCGGCCTCATGACGACGAAGGATCTTGCAGACTACCGCTCCCTGGAGCGTGCGCCGACCGTCAGCTCCTATCGAGGTTTGCAGGTGTACGGGATGGGGCCACCCTCCTCCGGCGGCTCGACCGTAGGTGAGGCGCTGAACATTCTGGAGGGCTACCAGATGGCGACCCTCGACCGCGACGACGCGCTCCACTACTATCTCGAAGCCTCCCGCTACTCCTTCGCCGACCGGGGCGCGTACCTCGGAGATCCGGGTTACGTCTACGTACCGCTCAAGGGACTACTCTCCGACGGCTTCGCGGCGGAGCGCCGGTCGCTCATCACGGAGACGGCGGCGCAGAGCCCGGTCGCTCCCGGAGACCCCTACCCTTACGACGGCGGTTCAGGGACCGTCAGCATGAAAGCGTCCACGGCTGTCGAGGGACCTTCGACGACGCACCTCACCGTGTCGGATAAGTGGGGCAACATCGTCGCTTATACCTTCACCATAGAGCAGACGGGAGGGAGTGCGATCACGGTCCCCGGCCACGGCTTCATCCTCAACAACGAGCTTACGGACTTCGAGGCGACGCCCGGACTCGCCAACTCCCCCGACGGCGGCAAGCGTCCGAGGAGCAGCATAAGCCCGACGATAGTCATGCGCGACGGTCACCCGATAGTCGCGGTCGGGTCTCCGGGAGGGTCCACGATCATCACGACCGCTCTGCAGATCCTCGTCAACCACCTGGACTTCGGTATGCCCCTTCCGCAGGCGATAGCCGCGCCCAGAGCCTCGCAGCGCAACACCGCAACGACCTCGGCCGAACCGGCGTTCCTGAACACATCCGAGGCCACGCTCCTCACGTCCAAACACGGACAGAGCTTCACCTCGACGCCCGAGATCGGGGCGGCCACCGGCATCGCCTTCCTCCCCGGAAGGACCGTGCAGGCAGCGGCCGAGCCCGTCCGCCGGGGCGGGGGCAGCGCGCTCGTGGAGAATCCTGCTCCCTGACCGGAGATCTGGCCGGAACATCCGCGCTGTGATTGCGGTCCCGAAGACGCTTTGACGCTCTCCGGGGCCGCTGGTACGCTCTCCGGGTCCACACTTGCTTGGAAAGGGAGAGGCATGGCACTCAACGAGACACTGTTGCGGCGTTTGATCGAAACCCCAGGCGTATCCGGGCGTGAGGAGCAACAGCGTGAGATCGCGCGCGAAGAACTGGGCGGCCTGACAGACGAGATCCGAACCGACGCGATGGGAAGCGTCATCGGCACCAAGCGGGGCCGCGGCGACACCAGCGTCATGATCGCCGCGCACACCGACGAGATCGGCTTCCTCGTCAAGTACATAGACGACAAGGGTTTCTTGAGATTGCAGACCCTCGGCGGCCACGATCCGGCGAACATGGTCTCCCAGCGCGTGGTCGTCACGACGACTGACGGCACGGCGCTGCGGGGGGTACTCCAGCCGGCGCGCAAGCCACCGCACCTCCAGCGTGGCGACGATCAGCCGAAACCCCCGAAGACCGACGAGTTCTACGTTGACCTCGGGATGCCCGCCGACGAGGTCAAGGAGAAGGTGCGCGTCGGGGACTACGCGACGATGGACCGGACGCTTGAGAAGGTGGGCAGCAACTACGTCGGCAAGGCGATGGACGACCGCATCGGCGTGTTCGTGATGTACGAGGCGCTGCGGGCGATGGGAGACCACGAGGCGACGGTACTCGCGGTGGCGACCTCGCAGGAGGAGGTCGGGCTTCGCGGGGCGGAGGCCAGCGCTTCGGCGCTCGCCCCGACCGTAGCCATCGCGCTGGACGTGACGCTCGCGATGGACATCCCTGGCGGGGGGAACGAGAGTGAGATCTCGGCCCTCGGCAAGGGCGCGGCGATCAAGATAATGGACTCGTCCCTGATCTGTCACCCCAGGCTGGTCGAGCACTTCCGTGCGATAGCCGAGCGCGAGAACATAGATCACCAGATGGAGATCCTACCGTTCGGCGGCACGGACGCCGGCGGCATCCAGCGTCTCCACGGCGGCATCCCCTCCATCACGCTCTCCGTTCCCTGCCGCTACGTCCACACGGTGAACGAGATGGTGAGCGCCTCCGACGTGCAGGCGTGCATAACCCTCCTCGCCCGCTATCTGGAGGAAGCGCACACGGGAGACTACTCCCTGTAGATGAGTCCTTCACCGGACCCCATCAGCATCGAAAACGAGATAGCCGCCGGATGGAACCTGTTCAACGCGGGCCGTGAAGAGGAGACTATCGAGCACTTCCGGCGGCTGGCGGAGCGATATCCGAACGATCCACGCGCGCACTTCGAGTTCGGCGGCTCGCTGGACGCGGCCGGCGGGCGCAGGTCACTAGATCATCCGGGAAGTTACCAAGCTTCCCGATGTGAAGGAGAGAACCCGTGCCCGCGCTCCCACCATACCTCATCGAGCCCATCTGGCAACAGTTTTGCGTCCTGCTACCTGAAAGGAAGGTGGATCATCCGCTAGGGTGCCACCGCCCCGCATACCCGACCGAGTGGTCTTCGAGAAGCTCGTGCAGGTTCTGGTGTTCGGCTGCGCCTACCACAGGATCGCCGACGGTACATGCTCTGCGACCACGCTTCGCGACCGACGTGACGAGTGGATCGAGATCGGGGCGATGGACGCTTTGCGCGAAATAGTGCTCGAAGCCTACGACCGGATCATCGGCCTCGAACTTTCTGAGGTGGCTGTCAATTGCTGCATCACCAAGGCTCCTTGCGGAGGGGAAGTGGCGGGCAGAAGTCCGGTAGATAGAGTTAAACGGTGCATCAAACGCTCCACGGCGGTCGATGCAGAGGGTGTTCCCGTAGGAGGAGTGACCGCTCCGGCAAACCGTCACAACTCGCCGCTTTCGGTTCCCACTCTCGAACACGCTAGCACCTCGGTAGGAGGACTACCTGAGGGGACGAGGGTGCATCTAGATCGTGGCTACGACTCGCGTCTCACCCGCCAGCGTCTATAGGATCGCAGGCTGAGAGCCGAAATCTCCAAGAAGGACAAGCCGGCGCCGCTTCAGGCGACGAAGCGCTGGGTGGTGGAGAGGACGAGTTCGTGGCACAACGCACACAAGAAACTGGTGTGGTGCACCGAGCGCAAGGGACGGGTGATCGATTTCTGGGTAGCCTTCTCTGAGGTGGTCATCATCGTGAGGCGGCTAATCCGGAAGGGCTGGATGCGCTACCGTTGGGAAGGTCGTCCTTCTCGACGGCCATGGCCTATCCGCGTAAGCTCTAAGTGCCCGTAGAGACATTGTATTGCCGGGAGGGCGCTTTCTCGACACCCAGGGTTCCAGTGAACACGGTTTTCTCGGAATTTCGCAAAGGATTCATCGCCAATTCATCGCTACTCGCTATCGTGGTGGCGTTGTACGAGCCGGCGGCGAGGCTGAGGATGCCGGCAGGGATCAACCGAGGAGGTGCCAGAATGGAAGAGAAGGAGCAGAGGCCGGACTACGCGGATCGGGACGATCCGGTAGACGGGAACGAAGAACCGGAAGACGAGCCAACGGAAGTGAACCCACTCGATCCGGAAACTTCGGCGGCGACCGAAGAAGAACTGGCGAAGGAGAAGGAAGAGTACGGCGTACACAAAGAGCCGGAGATACAGTCATGAGCTACATAGACGATCATCCCACACGCTTCAATTTCCGGGGCGATGTCCACAAGGCGATCAACCGGGTTCAGGCCGAGTTTCCGCACCAGACTTTCGCCAATACCTACGTGGAACATCCTCCGGGTTTCGGGGGGAAGTACGATCTCGTTTCCGTAGATTATTGGGGCGGCGGCCTCCGCAACGGCAAGTTCGCCGGATACCGGGGCAAGCCCATCGGCCAGGAGCGCGGCAACAAGGTGTTCCGGGCAATCTGGCACGACAAGCATAAGCCGAACATCTCCTGGATCATCTGGCACGGGAAAATGTGGGTCCGGGGCAGCGGGTGGCAAGCCGCGCCCGGCGGCCCGGCGGACTCGGACGCCGGACATTACAACCACATACATGTGTCTTACATTATTTGACGTAGTAATAGTGCCACGTATGATGGGTGTAACCGATTAGGAGGACAACGTGGTTGCCCCCGTGTTTGAAGGAGAGAAGCAGACAGAGGTAGCACGGCGGTACGAAGCCAGCGAATCATTTTACAAGATCGCCAAGGACTACGGCTGTAACTACCAGGCGGTGAAGCGTGCGGTCGAGCGTGAGGGTGTGGAGATCAGGGAAAGCCCGACGGCGAGAAAGCTAACCGACGATCAGATCGAAGAAGCCGTCAGGCTTTACGTAGAAGAAGGGTTGTCAACGGGCAGTGTGGGATGGCTTTTTGGCGTGTCTAGCCCCGTGGTTAGGGGTTATCTACTGAGCCGGGGGATAAAGCTCCGTAAACGGGGTGTATGGGTGGAGAAGCATCAGTGGTGGAAGGGTGGTAAGCACACCGATAAGCGCAGTGGTTATGTGCGGATAAGGCTTAGGCTAGCCGATCCGTTGTATCCACACGCCACGAATGGAAGCATGCAGGAGCATCGCTACGTGATGGCGAAGCACCTCGGGAGGCCGCTTTCGAAGTCGGAAACCGTGCATCACATAAACGGCGTGAAGCATGACAACAGGATCGAGAACCTTCAGCTACGACAGGGCAAGCACGCCAGCGGTGTGGCGTTGGTCTGTGGGTGTTGCGGCTCGACCGACATCAGAGAAGTATCCCTATGATGACGTTCATGCTTTAGAGACGACTTGAGACACCAGAAACAAGAGAACCGCCGGCCGCCGAACAGCCTGATACACGACCAGGATACGAACTTGTACTCCCGGTATCCTGACGAATTTTGTCAATCCCGTTTTCTAGATAACGAGCCAGCCGGAAGGTGGTCTGGGACTCGAATTTTCGGGGTTCGCAGCCTACCTACGAGGATTTGAAACCCGGGCGTTATGTTCGGACGGTGCCCGGCTGACGCCGACCGCACGATCAGCGAGGAGACACCGCATGCTGTTCCACATCAAGCAAGTCCACACCCCCGAGAACTGCCCCTACGGCAACGGTGGGTCCCCGTCCCTGCGCGACGAGTCCGTGCCGGGGGTGGATCTCAAGGCCGCCTACGGCGCCTTCATGGAGCACGCGGTCTACATGGTCGTCGAGGCCGACGACCTCGAGAAGCTCAACAAGTTCCTGCTGCCGGGCATGAAGGTCTGCACCACCACGATCACTCCGGTGAGCGCCGAGCCGCTCCCGCAGTGGAACGCCTGACCCGCCGACCCGACGCGTCTTCGCGGCCGACGCGCCCTGAACGGCACTCACCGCTGATCCTCTCGTCGCAGGCGGCCTCTGCTCCCCGCATCCTTCAGCGCCCGTCGTCGACCAGGAAAGGCGCGACCGTCAGCGCAAGCGCCTACTCGTAGTGCCGGTCGCGGTCGGTGACGGACGCCGGCAGGCGGCCTGCGAGCTCGAGCGCGACCATCCCGTGGGTGACGGCCCACAGGTGGAGCGCCACGCGGTCGACGTCCCCGTCCATCACCCCGGCGCTCACGGCCTCCCGAGTTCGCAGCCTACCTGCGAGGATCTAAAACGCGGGGCCATCTAACCATCGGTGAAGGGTGTCATGTATTCGACGCTGTACGCCATGGACCACCACACCGCCTCGCCCGTGGCAAGCATCTTGGTCTGGAGGGTGAGGTGAATATCGCCCGAGACGAAGTCCTCTCCCTGGGCGATGAACGTCCGAGCGGCTTCGGGAGAATCCCGGAACGAGACGGGCAGAGAAGTATGACGCTCCAGTTCCTGCCTCCATTGAGCTTCGACATCAAAGGCTCCGCTCCGGATTAGATGCTCCAGGATGTCGTCCGGATTGTAGTGGGCGAAAGGCCGCACGCTCTCGAAGAGGTATCGCTGCTCCCACTCCTCGTCGGGGTCGCAATGCTCGTCTATGCCGACGCCGAAGCTCGCACGCGCCCGTGCGTTTGGCAACATGTAGAACAACTCCCACAGGTCGGACCCACCCTCGCCGTTGATACGCTCGCCGGCGCTCATCAGATGGCAGAAGGCGTCCGCGTCGTAGCATTTCGCGGCCGGGTCCGAGATGGCGAACGCCTCGCGGACCGTGACGGGGTCCTCGATCTTGGCCAGCCGGGTCCGCTTTTCGATGGGATGCTTGATCACTAAACACCTCCAGCGTTTCCGCACGACTCGTGAGATAAGGTAGCATGAGCACTTATCTTCGAGCAAAACGTGAGGAGGGCCACATGCCACAGGAATCCTACGACACGCCGCCCGAGATGGCGCTCAAGCCCGGCCACGAGTACCACGCCAACTTCGTCACGGACAAGGGCCTGGTGAAGGCGCGGCTGTTCGCCGAAGAAGCGCCCGTGACGGTCAACAACTTCGTGTTCCTGGCGCGGGACGGGTACTTCGACGGGACGACGTTCCACCGCGTTATAAGAGACTTCATGGTCCAGGCCGGAGATCCGACCGGCACCGGGACCGGTAGTCCCGGCTACCACATCCCAGACGAGTTCCACCCTGACCTGGCGCACGACCGGCCCGGCATCCTCTCGATGGCGAACGCTGGCCCGAACACCGGCGGCTCGCAGTTCTTCATCACCCACGTCCCGACGCCGTGGCTGGACGGCCGGCACGCCATATTCGGCGAGGTCGTGGAGGGCATGGACGTGGTGCTCGCCATCCGTGAGCGCGACCCCTCCCGCGACCGCGAGCCCGGCGACTCCGTAGAACGGGTCGAGATCGAAGAATCGCCCCTGACGTAGCCCGCGGGAAACGGGTGCGGATTTACATTCTTTACGGTGGGTAGAGTCTATCTTTTCCGAGCAAGACACGCTGTCGAGAAAGGATGGACGCTTTGTCTATCGAGGTAGCCGAGAGTTTCAAGGAAGCGTTGTGGAAGGTCGAGAAGGACAGGGATCTGGAGCCCATGATCCAGGTTCTCTCCGAAGACTGCGAGGTGGGCAACGTCGCGATCCCGCAGACGTTCCAGGGGCACGACGGAGCACGTGAATTCTGGACCTCGTACCGTAAGACCTTCGACGACATGGAGTCCACGTTCCGCAACGTCTTCGCCGACGGCGAGGGCCACGCCGCGCTGGAGTGGGAGACGGAGGGAACCTCTGATGGTGACCCCGTCTCCTACGCGGGCGTGAGCATTCTGGAGATAGAGGGCGACAAGGTAAAACGCTTCATGGCCTACTTCGACTCCTCCGCCCTGAGCCGGCAGGTCGTGAGCTAGGATCTGATCCACAGCCAGCGTTAGAATCCCTGGCGTGACCCTGAACGAACGCTCCGCCGGCATCCTGCTTCACCCCACCTCTCTGCCCGGTCCTTATGGTACCGGGGAGCTCGGGCCCGAGGCCCTGCGGTTCGTCCGGTTCCTGCAGGATGCGGGCCAGCGGTTGTGGCAGACTTTGCCCCTCAGCCCAACGGGAGAAAACGGCTCACCGTACTCCGCGTACTCGGCATTCGCCGGCAACCCCCTGCTGGTGAGTACCGACCGCCTGATCGAAGATAGCCTGCTGGAAGTCAGCACCTCCGGGAATCTCGATACCCCGGTGAACTATCCGGCTGTCACGGCTGTCAAGGAGGAGAGACTGAGGGAGGCGTTCGGTCGAGCGCGGTCCGACCGCAGTTTCGAGCGGTTCCGGGAGGAGCACCGATCCTGGCTCCAAGACTATGCGCTGTACGCCGCCCTGAAAGACAGGTTTGATGGGGAGCCGTGGAACGAGTGGGATGGGGATGTGTCTCGCCGCAAGCCGGGTGCGCTGGCGCGAGTCCGCCGGGAGCTGGCGGAGGAGGTTCGGTTCTGCGAATGGGTGCAGTACCGCTTCTTCCGCGATTGGGGAGAGGTAAAAGGGGCGGCGAACCGGGCCGGGATAGAGGTGATCGGGGACCTCCCCATCTTCGTCGCCCACGACTCCGCCGACGTGTGGGCGAACCAGAACCTGTTCTTCCTCGATGGCTCCGGTGAGCCCACCGTGGTGGCCGGGGTTCCACCGGACTACTTCAGCGAGACGGGGCAGCTCTGGGGCAACCCGCTCTACCGCTGGGAACGTATGGCGGGTGACGGCTACTCGTGGTGGGTCGAACGGATGCGGATGTCGCTCACCCTCTTCGACGCTGTGCGCATAGACCACTTCCGGGGCCTGGAGGCGTACTGGGAAGTTCCGGCCGGTGAGAAAACCGCCGCGAACGGGCACTGGATGGATGGGCCGAAGGATGACCTGTTCGAGGCGTTGCGCAGCGCCCTGGGAGAGTTGCCGATCATCGCGGAGGATCTCGGCGACATTACCCCGGAGGTCGAGGCGCTGCGGGACCGGCTGGGGTTGCCGGGGATGAAGGTACTCCAGTTCGCCTGGGGCTCGGGGCCGGATAACCCGTACCTGCCCCACAACTACGGGCACGATAACTGGGTCGTCTACACCGGCACCCACGACAACGACACCGCCGCCGGGTGGCTTGCCTCCGCCTCCCTTCAGGAGATGACTTCGCTCAGGCGCTACGTTGGCCGGGAATACGTTTCCGTCGGGGATCTCATCCGCCTGGCTTACTCATCGGTGGCGGCCAGGGCCGTAGTCCCGATGCAGGATGTGCTCAGCCTCGGCTCCGAAGCCCGAACCAACACCCCAGGTGTCGCGCAGGGAAACTGGACTTGGCGCATGGATAAAGCGGCGTTCACACCGGACCTGGCGACGCGACTCAGGGTCATGGCGGAGACTTATGGGAGATACGACGCCGTACTGGAGGTCTGAGGGCCGCAGGTCCGGGCAAGCCTGGATACTGGAACAAAGCCGGCCCGAGATTCGGTATCAGATACGGCCCACGCGGTCCACGGGCCAGTAGCGCAGGACGGCCTCTCCGATGAGCTTCTCCTCCGGCACGGGGCCGAAGAAGCGGGAATCATGGGATATGGCGCGGTTGTCGCCCATTACGAAGATATGGTTCTCAGGCACGGTCCCGGGACCGAAGGAACGATGGTCTTCCGGGCGGCGTTTCAGGTACGGTTCCTCCTGGCGCCTGCCGTTCAGATAGAGGATGCCGTGCCGGATCTCCACGATGTCACCCTCCACGGCGATGACGCGCTTTATGAGGTCGTCCTCGCCGCCTTCGACGCTCTCGAAGAGCGCGATGTCTCCACGCTCCGGCTCACCGAAGTCGTAGGCCAGCTTGTTGACGAGGACCCGGTCTTGCTGAAGCGTCCCGTGGCCAACCTTGAGCGTTGGGATCATGCTCCCCGAGCCCACGTAGCGGGAGTCCGCGACGACCGGCTTCACGAAGCCGAACACCAGGGCAAAGGCGATGAGGAGCGTCAGCAGGAGATCCAGCAGCCCCCGTAAGGCGCCATTCCTGCGTTCACGTATGCGGTCACTCCGGCGATCCTCTGAAGGCGGTCCGCCGCTCGTGCTCAGAGCACTCCAAGGTGTCCCGGCGGCCAGAAGCGCACGAAGGCCTGGCCCTCGATGTTCTTCTGGGGGACGGGGCCGAAGAAGCGCGAGTCGCGGGAGTTGGCCCGGTTGTCGCCCATCACGAAGATATGATCTTTGGGAACTTTCACCGGTGCGGCGAAGCTGCGGTCCGGGAACTCGTCGTTGAGGTAAGGCTCCTTCTGGCGCTCGCCGTTCACGTAGAGGACGCCGTTGCGGACCGCGATCCTGTCGCCCGGCACGCCGACGACGCGCTTTATGAGGTCCGGCGGCACGGTGGCAGCACTCTCGCCGGTAATAAGGCGCCGGATACCGGAGAACGGACCCGGCACGCCGCCAACGCCGCCCTCCACGCTCCGGAAGACCACGACGTCGCCGCGATGGGGATCGGTGAAGCGGTAGATGAACTTGTTGGCGAGTACCCGGTCGCCGACCTCCAGGGTGGGGACCATGCTCTCCGAGGGGATGTAGAACGCCTCCACCACGAACGGCCTGACGAAACCGAACACGAGGACGAAAGAGACGATCAGGATGATCAAAAACTCAAGAAGCCCGCCGCCCTTTTTGACGTGTTGCTTGTTCTCCCTACGCTCCCGGCGGGCGCCCTGGTTAGAGGTCTCGAAATACTGCTCGTAGGGAGGCTTCTCGGACATAGGCGCTAAGAATACCGCACTGTGGGCAGATGTGTGACGAACTTAAGCATTATTGGGAAAAGTCGTCCGAAACCTCGCGCGGTTCGGCGTGGATGACGATCTGCCCGAGGCTCGAGAATCTGGCGTGAAGTTCGCGCTCTATGCGCTCGGTGCGCGCATGGACCTCGCTGATGTTCGTCCGTACAGGGAAATCGCAGTGCAGGATGGCGTCGAGCCCGTACTCAGAGCTGTACAGGCGCGCCTCGTGGCATCTCGCCTCCGCATCCGCATCGGAGACGGCGCGTTTTATCTCCTCCTCCAGCTCGTCGTGTCCGGAGTCCGGTTCGCGCCACTCGCCCTCGTCTGGCTCCGCCACCTCGATGTGGGTGGTGACGCGGGAGAGGCGCCGTTCCTGCTGCTTCAGCGCGGCCCCCAACTCCCGGGCGCGGTCGTGGGCCTCCCCGAGCGTCAGGCCGGCGTCCACCTCCACGTGCAGCGACGCCTCGAAGCTATCCCCGAAGCGCCGTACGCGCTCGTGGTGGATGCGGAAGCCCATCCCGAGGGCCGCCGCGCGAATTGCCTCAGCCATGGTCTCGGTCTCGGTCGGGACCGGTTCAACGTGGATCACGCTCTCGGTGCTCGCGTCCACGTCCCGAACGGCCTGTTCGACACGCTCGGAGATCTCATGCCCCTCCGCCGCGCTCGCCGTGCGGGGAACCGAGATCACGATGTCCGCGAACTTCCGGTCGCCGGACTCCCGCAGCCTGACCTGCCGCGTTCCGATCACGCCGGGCACCGCCTCCGCGCGGCGAGAGATCCTCTCCTGAAGCCCCGCCGGCGCCCGGTCCAGCAGCACGTTGACCGACCGGGCGGCGATGGCCCCACTCTTGTAGAAGATGAAAAGCCCGACTAGGAGCGCCGCCACCGCGTCGGCCCGCGACAGGAACGGCGCATCCGTGAA
Source organism: Rubrobacter sp. (assembly GCA_013812245.1). GTDB lineage: Bacteria > Actinomycetota > Rubrobacteria > Rubrobacterales > Rubrobacteraceae > JACDGB01. The sequence continues at coordinate 5,737 of JACCTS010000324.1, read as the reverse complement.
ACGCTCGCCGGCCAGGACGAGCGCGAGACCCACGATAACGACGGCCGAGGAGAACATATCGGCCCGGAAGTTCAGGGCGTCGGCCTCCAGAGCCCGGCTGTCGTAGCGGCTGGCGACGCGGGCCAGCATCCGCGAGCGCCAAAGATCAATCAGGATGCTCGTTCCCATCACCGCGAACGCCCATATCGTGGGTTCCACATCGACGGTGGCGAAGAAGATCCTGTGGATGGCCTCGTAGGAGATCCAGGCCGCCGTCCCGATCAGCAACACCCCCTGCACGACCGCCGAGAGGTTCTCGACCCGCGCGTGCCCGTAGGGATGGTCCTCATCCGCCGGACGCCCCGCCACCCGCACCGAGAAGAACGTCACCACCGAGGCCACCGTGTCCAGCGCCGAGTGCGCGGCCTCCGCCATGAGTCCGAGGCTGCCGGTCAGAAGCCCCACCACCAGCTTCGCCGAAGTCAGCAAAATAGCCGCAGACAGCGAAATCACCGTGACGCGGTTTTTCTCGCGCTGCTCGGTGTTATTCCCGGCTTTGCCGGACATGCTAGCCATGCCGAAAATCTACCACGCGCGAGCGCCAGCGAATGTGCGCCTTTCGCGCCACGAAACTAGAATACGCCAGGTGCATCGTGACCGCCGGGAGAAGATGGGCGTGGAGCTTGCCGGGCGGCGCCGATGGGCAGAATACTCGTGACATCGTGTTCCTCTACTACGACGAAAACGGCGGAAGGGCTCTCTTGCCAGCACCGGCCACGTTGAGAAACATACTGCTCGTGATGCTCTCGCTGGCCGCCGGGTGCGTGGACGCTGCCGGTTTCCTGGGGTTCGATGAGGTGTTTGTCGCGAACATGACTGGAAACACCGTTCTGCTCGGGATAGCAATCGGGCAGGCGGACAGTGAAGCGGTCCTGCACGCGGTGACCGCCCTGGCCGCGTTTATCTGCGGCGTGGCGGCAGGCGCGATCGCGGTCGGCTGGAAACAGGAACGCGATATTTGGCCGAAGTCCGTCACGCTGGCCCTCGCCATCGAGTTCGCCGTGCTGGTCGGCTTCGCGGGCGCGTGGCTCTACACGGGAGCCGAACCTTCGGGCGGCATTACGTTCCTCCTGATCTCACTGTCGGCTCTTGCGATGGGCATTCAGAGCAGCGCCGTCCGCCGCCTGGGCGTGCCCGGCGTGGCGACCACATACATCACCGGCACCCTGACAAACCTGACGGAGACGGCGATAGACTGGCTGCGGACGATCCGCTCTCCCAAGATCTCGGGCGAGGACAGCGAGGAAAGTCCCGAACCGGCGCCGCCATCAGCTCGCGGCCTGCTGCTCCCGGCGGACGTCTGGCTCGCTTACGGGACAGGCGCCGTGGTCGGTGGCGCCGCGCAACTCCTGTGGTGGCCGATGGCGGTCCTGTTCCCCGCGATCATCGTCGCGACGGTCGTCTTCGTCGCGACGATCCGTCACCGGCACGACCAGACGTCAGGTTGAGCGGGCACGAAACGGTCCGTGCCGCTCAGTCCTCTGGCTCTCCGAAAACATCCCCGGTGTGCTGCCCGAGGGTGGGTGGCGGCTCCGGGCTGCGGCGGCCGGAACGTTCGTAGCCGACCGGGCTTCCTGGCAGCTGGATCTCACCGAGCGTCGGATGACGCACCTCGTCCACGAGGTCGAGGTGCTCTATCTGCGGCGAAGCGTACACCTCATCCAGAGTCTTCACCTGGCCCGCCGGAACCCCCGCCTCTCCCAGACGCTCCATCCAGTAGCCCACTGATTCGGACTCGAAAGCTGAGGTGATCTCCGCTTCCAGTTCGTCCACGTTCGCCCGGCGTTTGCCGTTGTCCGAGAAGCGTTCGTCGTCCGGGTCTATGTTCACCAGCGGGGCGAAGCGTCGCCAGAGACCTTCCGAGCCGACGGCGATGTTGATCTCACCGTCCGCGCACCCGTACGCGCCATACGGAGCGATGGTCGGGTGGCGATTGCCCTCTGGCTCGGGGACTTCTCCGGCGACGAGCCAGCGCGTGCCCTGGAAGGCGTGGATGCCAACGATGCTCCCGAACAGCGAAGACGTCACCTTCTGGCCCCTGCCGCTCCGCTCCCGTTCCGCGAGCGCGGCGGCGACCCCGAAGGCGCCGAACATGCCGGAGAGCATGTCCGCGATGGGGACGCCCACCTTCGTCGGCGGGCCGCCTATAGGGCCGGTGAAGCTCATCAGGCCGCCCTCGCCCTGCGCGATCTGGTCGAACCCGGGCCGATGTCCGTCAGGACCGCCCTCTCCGAAACCTGAGATCGAGAGGTAAATTAGCCGAGGGTTCATCCCCTCAAGCTCCTTCCACCCGAGGCTCATCCTCTCCATCACGCCGGGCCGGAAGTTCTCGACCAGTACGTCCGCCCGTCTGACGAGCCCCTTCAGCTTCTCGAGGTCGCCCTCGTCCTTGAAGTCCAGGACCACAGACTTCTTGCTCCGGTTCACGGATAGGAAGTACGTAGACTCCTCGGCGCCCGGCTCCCCTACGAAAGGCGGACCCCAGCCGCGGGTGTCGTCGCCTTTCTCCGGACGCTCGACCTTTATCACTTCGGCTCCGGCGTCGGCGAGCATCAGGGTGGCGTATGGTCCGGCGAGGGCGCGGGTGAGATCAACGACCGTCGTTCCGGCGAGCGGGCCACCGCTCACCGGCGCACGTCCTCCGCCGTGAGAGGCTCGGCCTCGCAGTGGACGCCGGACTTCTTCACGTAGCTGTTGTATGCGTGTCGGATCATCTCGCGGTCCGAGTCGCGCACCTCCCGGATCACCTTCCCAGGCAATCCCGCAACCAGCGAACCCTCCGGTACCTCCGTACCCGGCGTGACGACCGCACCGGCGGCGACCACGGAGCCGGACCCGATCTTCGCTCCGTTCAAGAGGATTGCGCCCATCCCGATGAGTACGTCGTCTTCCACCGTGGCCCCATGAACGATGACCCGATGCCCGACCGTGACCCGGTCACCGAGCACCGTCGGGAAGCCGCGGTCAGCGTGCAGCAGGGAGAGGTCCTGGATGTTTGTATCCTCGCCGACCACGATCTCCTCGTTATCGCCGCGCAGCACGCTCCCGTACCACACGCTGGAGCGCGCCCCGATACTGACCCTTCCGGCCACTACCGTCGCGGGTGCGATGAAGGCATCAGCGGCGATGTCAGGCCTGTGACCATCGAGCGCGCCGAAGAACGGATTTTGCAATGCTGCTCCTCCCTACGCCTTCTGTAACGAACTCTTTATCTTCTCCGCGACCTCGTCCAGCTCCTCGCGAGGCATCATCTCCACCTCGTCCGCCCGGAAGGCGGAGCCCAGCCCATCCCCCTCGTAGCGTGGCAGGAGGTGCAGGTGAGAATGGAACACGTCCTGCCCGGCCGCCGCGCCGTCCGCGAGGAACACGCTGACGCCGTCGCACCCGAGGCCCCCGTACAGCGCGGCGGCGACCTTCTGGCCCGTACGGAAGAGATGGCACCCGATCCCAGGGTCCAGTTCGGCGAGATTGGGCGCATGGTCCTTCGGGACGACGAGGGTGTGACCGGGACGGATCGGGGCCACGTCCAGGAAGGCGACGCAAACATCGTCCTCGAAAACTTTGCTCGAAGGCGCCTCGCCCGCCGCGATGTTGCAGAAGATACAGTTTTCGTCGCGGACCACTAGAGATCCCGCCATTCCGGGCGGCGCTTCTCGGTGAAGGCGGCGACGCCCTCGTGGAAGTCGTGGCTCCCGTACGTCTCCCGGACGAGGTCGTCCGCGTCCGGCATACCGGCCAGGGTCAGGCGCCGCAGGGCCTCCTTGGTGACGCGCATCGTGATCGGGGCGTGGGAGGCCAGCGCGGCGCACAACTCGTCTACCCGTTCGTCTATATCTTCGCGCGGCACGACCTCGGTGGCTAGTCCCGCAGACAACGCTTCCTCTGCGGAGAACATGCGAGCGGTGAAGATCAGTACCTTCGTGCGCGCGGGTCCAATGAGTGCCATCATCCTGGCGTAGTTCTCGATGGAGAGGCAATTGCCGAGTGTGCGGGCTATGGGCATCCCGAACTTCGCCTCAGGGGTACAGATGCGGAGGTCGCTCACGGAGGCGATGCTGAGTCCTCCGCCGATGGCGTACCCGTCTATAACGGCGACGACCGGCTTGCGGACCCTTTCCAGGCGTCCGATCACCCGTTCCATCCGCTCCTCGTAGGTGGTGCCGTCCTCGCCGGACTCGAACTCGCGGAACTGCTTGATATCCGTGCCAGCGACGAACGCTTTATCTCCGGCCCCGCTCAGGACGAGAACCCGGATCTCATCGTCGGCGTCAACCGTCTCGCACACTTCGTAGAGCGCCTCGTACATCTCCCAGGTCATGGCGTTGCGCGCCTCGGGGCGGTTGAAGGTGACGCGGGCGGTCACGCCCCGGCGCTCGAAGAGCAGTTGCTCGGTCTCGATCATATAATCTTCCTCTCCCGGAGGTCCGCTATCTCCTCCTCAGAATACCCGAGACCGGAGAGCGTCTCCTCCGTGTGCTCGCCGAGCAGGGGCGCGGGACGGCGGATTTCCCCCGGTGTCTCGCTCAGCTTGACGGGGATGCCCAGACCCTTCACCCTTCCTTCGACCGGGTGGTCCATCTCCACCATCATCTCGCGTGCGATGGTGTGCGGGTCCTCGAACACCTGCTGATAATTGTGGATGGGGGCAGCAGGGAACCCGGCGTCCAGCAGGATATCCACCCACTCGTCCGTCGTTTTGCGGGCGAGGGTCTTCTCCAGCTCATCGGCCAGCTCGGCGCGGTTCTCCATCCTGAGGTCGTTGGTATCGAAGCGAGGGTCTTCGATCAACTCTTCCCGCCCGATGGCGTCACACAACCGGGCCCACAGGCGCTGGGTGTTCGCCCCGACGTTGATGTATCCGTCTCCGGTCTTCAGAGCCTGATAGGGGGCCGTGAGGCGGTGGGCCGAGCCGAAGGGCTGCGGGATGCGGCCGGTGGACCACAGCTCGGCGGTCTCCCAGACGGAGAACGCCAGGGCACCCTCGAAGAGCGAGGTGTCGATGTGCTGCCCGCGTCCTGTCTCTTCGCGGGCGATGCAAGCGGTGAGGATGCCGAAGGCGCAGAACAGGCCGGCCGAGAGGTCCCCGATGGGGATGCCGCACTTGGCTGGCGGTCCGCCGGGCTCGCCGGTCACGCTCATCACGCCGGACATACCCTGGGCTATGAGGTCGTACCCGGCGCGCATCGCGTAAGGTCCGGTCTGGCCGAAGCCGGAGACGCTGGCGTAGATGATGCGGGGGTTGATCTCCTGGAGCGTCTCGTAGTCCACCCCGAGCTTTTTTGTAACGTCGGGACGGTAATTCTCGACGATCACGTCGGCTTCACGAGCCATCTTGTAGAAGATCTCACGGGCCGCATCCTCCTTGAGGTTGAGCGTCATGCTCTTCTTGTTGCGGTTGATGGCGACGAAGGCGGCCGTGTCTTCACCGTGCTCCATCTTGAAGCCCATGGACCGCCTCGCACTTTCCCCGGTCTCCCGAGGCTCCACCTTCGTCACGTCGGCCCCCATGTCCGCCAGTACCTGGCAGCAGAACGGCCCGGCCATGACCTGCGTGAGGTCGAGCACTTTCATCTTCTCAAGTGGTAACAACGTTCAGATCCCTTCGTTCCAGGGACAAACACTTCACGGCCTTCCAAGATGAACTGGACAATCACCGGCGCACCGGAACTGCGCGGTTCCAGTCAGGGAAGACAGCGAA
>JACCTS010000299.1 GCA_013812245.1 Rubrobacter sp. | reverse complement strand
CGGCCGCCTGTATGTACGCGGATAGGCAGGGCGCCCAACTCCTCGGCGACTTCGACCGGCCTTCGCCGGAAGAGCTCGTCCGTCGCTACAACGTCGCCCAGGTACAGGGGGTGCTCTACTCGGCGAGGAGTCTCGTCGTCGACCTCGGTGAAGAGGCGGATGCAAGGCTCGTGTTCCACTACGTAAAGCTTCTTGGTTTGATCTACGACCTCGAACCGCTCGCCCGCGGCCACCGGCTCCACCTCGACGGCCCGCTCTCTATCTTCGGTGGCACCCGCAAGTACGGGCTGCGCCTGGCGAAGTTCCTCCCCGGCCTGCTGATGACTTCCCCATGGGAGCTCTCGGCGAACGTGGAATGGAAGGGCAGGGAGACCGTTCTGGAGCTGGATTCAGAGACGTCCGAGCTGGAGAGTCACTACCTTGGGCCGAAGGACGAGCGCGAGGCCGGCGATGTCCGCGGGGCTTTCGTTCGGGCCTGGGAACGCGCGAAGGATACGGGCGGCTGGGAGCTCGAGAGTGGAGGCGACGTGCTGCCCTTCCCGGAGAGGAAAGCGGCCCTCGTCCCCGACTTTACCCTGCGACACACGGACACAGGGGAGGTGGTCCAACTGGAGATCCTCGGTTTCTGGTCCGAGCGCAACCTCGTCGAGCGCGTAGCCCTGCTCAGGGAGGCAGGGAAGCAGGGTCACCGCGTCCTCGTCGCAGCCTCTGAGAGACTCGGCGCCTCGCAGGACGCCCTCTCCGGAGCGGTTGAAGGAGGCGTCGTGCCTTTCAAGGACCGGCTCCCGGCGAAGGCCGTACTCGCGGCGCTGGAGTAGTCCGACCAATATAATCCCGTGCATGAAGCGGAGTTTGGGATCCCTGATCGCGCTGACCCTCGCGTGCACCGTGGCGGCCACGATCTTCGGGTTCGGGTCAGAGGTCTTCTCGTGGAGAAGTGTCTACAAAGGTCTTGGCCGCGAGGAGCTGATCCAAGCCACCCGCCTGTTTGTCTACATCGCACTCGGGGTCCTGCTCGCGTTCCGTGGCGGCTGGCTCGGGGTTCTTGCCGCCATCCTCATGGCCACGGCGGCCACTTCCGCTGAGTGGGCGCTCTATCCTTTCGCCTACGCGTGGGCCGCCGTCGACGACCCGGCAGGTTACGCGGACAAGTTCGGGAGCGTCGGGCGTCCCTCTTACGTCGGCTGGACCACCTACGACGTCCTCGGGGTAGGTATTTCCGCCGCCCTCGCCCAGGGACTTCGCATTATGGCCCACGCCAATCCCAGGGGTCGTTGAAGCGATTTGCCTCCGGCAGATCGCGGCATCAGGTGTCAGGCTACAGGTTTTGTTTTCGCCGAGAGCCTGACATAGTTTGAATAACGGGGCCCATCATCTTTGCAGGTTGCTTCTAATACGGTGTTGCGCGCACGACTTCGAATTCCTCGTCTTCGTCGAAGTCGAGCAGGTAGACTTCGCCAAGGGCGTTGAAATCGTAGCGCGAACGCGGCAGGACTCCATCCACTGAGTCCTCGACCTCGACGCCGGTCACGAGCCTGCCCCTTCCTTTGCACCGCCTGCACTCCTCAGGGCGCCAGGAAGCGCCGTCGTCGCCCCGCCCCTCGCAGTTGGGGCACGCTCTGAAGGCCGTGTACCGGATCGTTATAGTCCTCATGCGTCGGATACTATCAGTAAAGGTTTTCAGGTCTCGACGAGCGCAAGGTCTCTCTTGCAGCGTGCCACGAGGAAAGGCGGAACCTCAAGGTAACCGGGGATACGCTCCGCCAGGTCTCCGGTCGCCCGTGGTTCGTCGAGATGCTCGATACTCAGTCCAGCTCGTGCCAGGGCATTCACATACGTACCCATAGTGCGATGGTATGAGCCGACCTTGCCTCGAACGCCTTCGGGGTTGTCGCGGCGCCAGAATCCTTCCGCGAAGTAATCCGGTATCTCCGGTTCCAGCTCGTCATCGACCCTACTGGTCCACCCGAGGCTGGGTGTCGGGAAGCATGGGTGCGTGATCGAGAAAACGAACCACCCCCCTGGACGCAGAACGCGTGCCACCGTGCGCAGCGCCGCCTCCAGGTCCGGTATGTCCATCAAGGCCAGGTTACAGACCAACCCTTCGAAGGCCTCGTCGTGAATTTGCGGCAGACTCCTGGCGTCACCGCGCACGTAGTCTACTCCTTGCGGCTCGTCCCTCTCGTAGCGCCGCGCGAGGTCGAGCATCCCTCGAGAGATATCCACACCGGTGACAACCGCCCCCAGCCTGGCCAGACGCCGGCTGAGGATGCCCTGACCACATGCAAGGTCGCATACCCGACGGCCCTCCACCTCACCCACAAGGTCAAGAACGATCGAGATCGCGAGGTCCTGAAAACGGCCAAGGGGTCCGCTACGGAGGGCTTCGTCGTACCATCCAGCGATGTCGTCGTAGGCTGCCCGGCTCATATGGCCCCTATCTCCAGCTCTGCTGGTAGGAGATTTGCTCCTCTGTAAGGGTCTCGGGCTCTACGCCGAGGGCGGCCAGCTTGGCGCGGGCGACGAGGTCGTCTATTGCCTCGGGGATGGGTTGGATGCCCGGCGCCATATCCGCTGCGTGACTGGCGAGGTGGTGTGCCGCAAGCGCCTGCACCGCGAACGTGAGATCCATGATCTCGACCGGGTGTCCGTCCGCGGCGGCTATGTTGACCAATCGCCCGCGCGCCAGGACGTGCAGCCGCCTCCCGTCAGAGAGCTCGTACTCGGTAATGTTGCGTCGGACCTCGC
>JACCTS010000295.1 GCA_013812245.1 Rubrobacter sp. | reverse complement strand
GAAGAGCCGGGCCTTGTTCCTGTATCCAACAAAGGCGCTGGCCCAGGATCAGCTTGGCAAGATCAAGGGTTTCGGCCTCAAGGGCGTCCACCCCGCGACCTACGACGGTGACACCCCGCGCGCCCTGCGGGCGGACATCCGGCGGCGTTCCAACATCCTCCTCACCAACCCGGACATGCTGAACGTCGGCGTGCTGCCGAACCACGACGCCTGGGGCGACTTCCTGAAGAACCTGGAGATCGTGGCGGTGGACGAGGCCCATGTGCTTCGCGGTGTCTTCGGCTCGCACGTGGCTGCCGTTCTTCGGCGGCTGCGGCGCGTGGCGGAGTTGCACGGCGGAGATCCGAAGTTCGTGCTCACCAGCGCCACCATAGCCAACCCTCAGGAGCTGGCGGAGAGCCTCACCGGACTGCCGTTCTCGCTCGTTGACGAGGATGGTGCATCCTCCGGGGAGCGGCGCGTGGTATTTCGCAACCCGCCCTTGCTGGACAAAGAGAAGGGCGAACGAAAGAGCCTCCTGACTGAGGGCGCGATGGTCTTCGCGGAGCTCGTGGCGCAGAACGTCAGGACAATAGCCTTCGCCCGGACCCGGAAGGCTGCGGAGTTGATCTACCGGTACGCCGCCAACCGCGTGGGGATTGACCTGGCTCGGCGCATCTCGCCTTATAGGGCCGGATACACGATCAAGGAGCGGCGGGAGATCGAGACGCGCCTCTTCAGCGGCGACCTCCTCGGCGTGGTCTCCACCAACGCACTGGAACTAGGGGTGGACGTTGGCGCCCTTGATGCCGTGGTGTGCTGCGGATATCCTGGTAGCGTCGCCTCCATCTGGCAGCAGTGGGGAAGGGCCGGACGTGGCAACGACCCCTCGCTCGCCGTGTACATCCCGGGACGCGACTCCCTGGATCAATTCCTGTACGAGAACCCGAAGCGGGTACTGGGACGCCGGGTCGAGGCGGCGCGGGTGACGATGGAGAACCCGTACATCCTCGGCCCGCACCTTCTGGCCGCCGCCCACGAGGCCCCGCTCGACGCCGGCGACGAGGAATATTTCGGGCCGGCGTACCGGAGCGTCGCGCAGGAGATGATGAACGTCCGGGCATTGGCCGCGAGCGGAAGTCGGCTGGTCTATGTGGGCGGAGGGAGTCCGGCGCGGGACATCTCGCTGCGGTCGGCGTCTTCCGAGACGGTGCTCATCGCGGACGCGGACGGAGAGTTGATCGGCACGGTCGAAGCCTCTCGCGCCCCGAGCGAACTCCACCCCGGCGCGACCTATCTGCACCGTGGTACAGCCTTCGAGGTCGAGGACCTGGATCTGCTGTCCCACCGCGCATCGGCGCGCCGCGTCCCGAACCGCTACTACACAAGACCCCGCGTCGAGACGGACGTGGAGATCCTGGAGGAGATCGAAGACCGTCCCCTGGCGAACGGCGCGACGCTGCACTGGGGCCGGGTGCGGACGACTGATTCGGTCACGTACTACAAGAAGGTGCAGGTGGCGGACGACAGGGAGGTGGGGGTGTTCCCGTTGGACCTGCCGGACGTGATGCTGGAGACGCAGGCGTTGTGGATACAGCTCCCTCCATTCCCGAAGGGCGAGCGTCCGAGCTTCGAGAGCTTCGGGGGCGCGTTGCACGCCGGGGAGCACGGCCTGATCAGTCTCCTCCCCCTCTTCGCCATGTGCGACCGGGCGGACATCGGCGGCCTCTCCACCCCAGCCCACCGCCAGGGCCGCCTCCCGACGGTCTTCGTCTACGACGGCTATCCTGGCGGCGTCGGCATCTCCCGTCGCGGCTTCGACGAGTTCGAGGCCCTCGCCCGCGACACTCTAGGCGTTATCACCCGCTGTCCGTGCGAGCGGGGCTGCCCGGCGTGCATCCAATCTCCCAAGTGTGGCAACTGGAACGAACCCCTCAGCAAGGACGGCGCCGTCGCCTTCCTCCGGTATCTGCTCGGTCAGACGGGCCGCTACCCGACCCTGTGAACAGGGTGTACGTGTCGGTGGTCGGCTCCGGCACGGCGACCGGCGAACTGTACGAGCAGGCCCGAGAGGTCGGGCGGCTTGTCGCGGAACGGAATGGAGTAGTCGTCTGCGGTGGCCTGGGTGGCGTGATGGAGGCTGCGGCCCGCGGGGCGGCGGAGGTCGGCGGTGTCGCCATCGGGATACTGCCGGACGAGGATCGGGGGCGGGCGAACAAGTATCTCACGTACTCTGTGGCAACCGGTGTGGGTCAAGCGAGGAACCTGGCGGTGGTGTGTTCAGGGGACGTGGTCATCGCCGTCGGCGGCGAGTACGGGACACTCTCGGAGATTGGATTGGCCCTCAAAGTCGGGCGGCCGATGATCTCGCTTGGTACCTGGGACCTCGGGGAGCACGTGACCGTGACGGCATCGCCGGAGGAGGCGGTCGCGGCGGCGTTCGCGGCTCTACGATGAACGGGATGGGGTTCCGGGCTTCGATGTCTGGTCCGTCGAGGGGCCTCCGCGGATGTCGGTGGTACGGCGCCACTCCAGGTTGCTGGCGTGGTCCACCGACCAGTAGGTGACCACGTCCCCGGTCTCTACGGGCAGGGGCCGGAGTCGTTGATCCAGTAGTAGGTCACGCCCACGCCCGAGGACGGTGCGTCGTCGCCGGATGCCGGCTGGTCCGTCGCCTTGAGGATGAGGAACGGACCTTCCCCGTCGGAGGGTTCTCGCAGGTAAGCTTCTGTTACGGGGTCCGTGGCGTCGCCCGCGGCCGGGCCAACCACGGTGGCTTCAGGCATCCAACTCTCCTCGTAGGAGCCGTTGGCGTCGTGGTCCATCTGCAGGCGCAAGCCGTCGAGCAGCTCTCCGGGGGATATCTGGAGCCTGAGCCGCGTTCCGGGTTCGGTCGTCCGGTAGGGGACGTAGAAGTACGCTTTGCCGTCTGGCGCGTCGGTGGCATCGTAGGTCTGTACGCGGATGATGCGGGGCTCGTCTCCGACCTGATCCACCTCGATCACATAGTCACCGCCGCCGGAGAGGGCGAACTGCTGCGCCAGCGACGGCTGAACCACCCGATCTTTGTAGTAGTTCTTCGGGGAGCGCGACACGGACTCGCTGGCGTAGTAGGAGAGATCGTCCGTGCCCTCTCTGTCTCTCGCGGGATCCGACTCGATCCGCAGCGTCTCGCCCTCGCCGTCGCTAACGAAGCCCTCCACTCCCTGGGCCCGTCCTTCGGGTCCGCCGTCACGAAATAGACTATCGCCCCCGACTCTGTCCCGGGAGCCACGTCGGCGTAGGAGCCCTTCCGCAGGTTCCTGACCTGTACCTGATCCCGGCTCCCATCCATGAGCGCCGCGACACCGACTACGCCGGACGGCAGATACTCCGACGCCTCTGGCTCGGGGAAGTAGTAGGAGGTTGGCTCGTCGAAAGTTTCCTGCAACGCTTTGAATCCGAAAAAGATACCGACTGCCGCGAGGGCCAGGGAGAGCATCGTGGGGATGAGGACGGCGATGACAGCCCGGACGGTGGAAATGCCGTGTCTCCGGCGAAGGCCGATTGTGTAGAGGTACCAGCAATACAGGACGGCCACCAGGC
>JACCTS010000279.1 GCA_013812245.1 Rubrobacter sp. | reverse complement strand
GTGGACCTGGTTGATCGGTGCGCGAACCGCTCGCAGGTCACAGCAGGGGGACATCGCTTCCTACCTTTGCTTCGCACGGGGTTAGGAGCCATTCCTACCCGGCTCTTGTCGCGTGCAACAGGGTCGCCCGGTTGGGGTCAGGGAGTCGCGGCGCGCACCAGCGTCAGGATGGGACCGGGCACGACCCCGAGCACGATCGTGAGGACGGCCGTGATGACGATCGGGACGAGCATCTCGCTGGGGACGGGGCGCCCGGATCGCCGCGGCGCGGTGGGCTCCCCCGGTCCGTCGTCGGCGTATGGCATCGGAGACAACGAGGTGCGAACCATACGAAGGTAGTAGGTGGCCGATAACAACGTCGATGCGGCCAGCACTACCAGCACGAGCCACTGGTGCGCCTCTGCGACCCCGATGAATAGGAAGTACTTGGTTACGAAACCGACGGTGGGCGGAAGCCCGACGATGGAGGCCGCACCGACGGCGAAGACGCCGAGCAAGAGAGGCATCCGCTGGCCGAGTCCCCGTAATTCGTTCAGTCTGGTCGCCCCGGTTCCCACCGCTATCGCCCCAACCGCGAAGAAAAGGGTGATCTTGCTGACCGAATGTCCGACGAGGTGCAGGACGCCTCCTATAGTGCCCGCTTCGTTTAGTAGCGCGATCCCCAAGATCATGTAAGAGAGCTGCCCGATCGTGGAGTAGGCCAGGATCTCCTTCAGGTTTTCGAGTCGCAGGGCGATGAGAGATGCCACGAGGATCGTGACCGACGTCGCGATCAGCGTAAGCCGGCCGAGCCCGAGAGATGCGACCGCGTCCTGTCCGAACACGTCTAGCAGCACCCGGAACAGCGTGAAGACACCCACGTTGACGACTGCAACCGAGTGGAGCAAGGCGCTCACGGGCACCGGAGCCACCATGGCGGACGGCAGCCATGTGTGAGCCGGCACGATCGCCGCCTTTGCGATCCCAAATAGGAACAGCAGGTAGGTGAGGATCGGCAGAAAGCCGGCCGGCTCCGCGCCGAAGATGCCCCCCGGTGTGAGAGCAAAGGATCCTGTCTGCGTGTAGGTCAGCATGACGGCAGGCAGGAAGAGAGCGATCCCGGTTCCGAGCTGGTAGGAGAGGTAGCGTCGTCCCCCTGCCGCCGCTTCCTTGGTGCCGGTGAAAGTTACGAGCGGATAGGTGACGATAGTCATCGCTTCGTAGAACAGATAGAGAGTGATGAGGTTGGCGGAGAAAGCCACACCGGCGGTTGCAGCGATCGTGATGGCCACGAGTACGTGGAAGCGCGTGAGGGAGGCGGCCGAGCCACGCAGATAACCCATCGAATACACAGTTGTGAGCAACCACAACGGTGATGCAGTCAGGAGCAAGAGCATTCCGAGTGGGTCGCCTCGAAGAGCGATCGGTGCATCGGGTAGGAACGGAACGATGCTGAAAGTTGCCCTGTGTCCGTCGAGAACGTCCGGCAGCAGGACTACGACGGCGATGATCTGGGCGACCCCGGCCAGGATCGCGGTCCAGTCACGAACCCGTGGCCGGTCATGCAGCAGCGCGACCCCGGCGGCCCCGATGAGTGGGATGACGAGCGGCAGGAGGAGTCTCACCGGCGCGCCGCCAGACCATCAGCGGCAGTTCCCAGCCGCTCGACGAGTTGGGCTACGGATGGCTGGGCGGGGTCGAGAATGATCGAGGGGAATACCCCAAGGAGAACTATCGCCGCCGCTATCGCAAGGGCAAGTGAAGCTTCATGGGACACGAGGTCGGCGATGTGGTTGACGGGATCGCGCGTGACCGGACCGTAAAAGGCTCGCTGCAGCCAGATCAACGAGTACCCCGCTGACAGAACGACGATGGCAAGCGCGATCAGAGAAGGCGCGCCGAATTCGCGGAAGGCCCCGAGCATCGCGAGGAATTCACCGGGAAAGCCGCTCGTGCCCGGCAACGCTGCTTCCGCAAATACGAATACGAGGGCAAAGGCGGTGAGAGCCGGTGCGCGCGCGGCAAGCCCGCCGAGGGCGCCAAGGTCGGTGGTTCCCAGCCTTTGGTGTATGAACCCGGCGACAAGAATGAGCCCCGGCGCCGTCAGTCCCAGGTTCGCCAGCAGGAAGACTGCACCTGACACCCCGTCCACATTGCCCGAAGACAGACCGAGAAGGGCAAGCCCGACGTGGCTCACGCCGGCGAAAGCGATCAGTCGTCGCAGGTCGGGTTGGGCAAGAGCAGCCAGGCCTCCATACAAGATCGCGAGGACCGCGAGGACCGCGATCAACCATTTCCATTGCATGAAGGCCCCTGGCGTTAGCGGCATGATGAGCCGGAGAAATCCATACACGCCGACCTTGAGACCGGCGAGCAAGATGCCGATCCCGATGGGACCCTCCTGCAAGGCCGGCGGAAGCCACGAGTGCATCGGGAACAGTGGTGCTTTGAGGGTGAAGGAGAACGCCATCAGGAAGAACAGCACGGTTCCGAGGCCTGCGGGGACCTCGACTTCGAGAAGTGCCAGGTAATCGAACGACAGTGAGCCCGTCACGGTGCGGTGGTTGACGCTCAGCAGGACGAATGCGGCCAGCAGCGTCATGGAACCCATCAGCATCGCCAACACGTATTTCGTAGCCGCGTGACTACGGCCCGGGCCCGTGCCCCAAAGCTTGATCAGCACGAATGTGGGGATCAGCATCAGCTCCCAGAACACGAAGAAGAGCCCGAGATCCAGTGCAGTGAATACTCCCGTCGTGGCTGTCGAGAAGGTCAGAACGGAGATGAGGTAGGGCTTCTGACGATGGGACACGGTGGTCCGCGTCTGAGCCGCTGCGATGACGGTCAACAAGGCCGTCAAAGGCAAGAACGGGGCCGACAGACCGTCGATCCCGATGTGGATGCTGGCGCCGATAGCGTCTATCCAAGGTAGTTGCTCTTCGAACCGGAACGCTGCCGTCGGTGCCGCTGCAAAGTCAACGAATATCCACAGAGAGAGACCCAGCTCTATGAGCGTGCCGATCAGAGCAACTCGCTGGATGATCCGTGCGCCGCGGAGTGGCACGAGCGCCATTGCGACCAAGAGCGGCCAAACCAGAAGGATCGCAAGAAGCGAGATACCGTCACCGGCGCCCTGGATCATGTTCGCTTCTCCGATCGAGCGACACCGGAGGAGGCCTGGTCGACCCTCTCCTCAAGCCACGTCAATGGCGGCCGCATACGGTGGATGAACGGACTTGTGCCCAGTCCGATCCAAAAGATCAGCGCAGCGAGAACCGCAACTATCGCACGCTCGCCGCGAGTGAGGTCGTAGATACGTTCAGCGAGTGTCTTGTGAGCTTCACCCATAAAGCCGCGTATGAAGAAGTACAGAGAGTAAGCCGCGGTCAGAAGAACGCCCAGACCCGCGACGACCGCTATCCACCAACTGCGCTGGTAACCACCGAGCATCACGAGATGCTCGCCGTTGAATCCGTTGGTACCGGGAAGGCCGATCCCGGCAAGCGCGACCAACAGGAAGGCTGTTGTCATGAGCGGAGCAGAAGAGACGAGTCCTCCAAGGGAAGCCAGCTCCGGTTGACCGATCCGGGCAGTCAGGAATCCAGCGACGAAGAACAGACCGGCGCCGACGATCCCGAGGTTGACCATCTGCAACAGAGCGCCCTCGAACCCATCGAGATTCAACGAGAAAAGCCCCAGCATCACTACGCCCATGTGCGCCACGCTTGCGAACGCCAATAACCGGCGGAGGTTTGTTTGACCCAGCGCGAGGAAAGAGCCGTAGATCACGCTCACGGCACCTGCTGCAGCCATGATCCACAGCCACTCCTGAGCCGAGTCGGGAAAAAGAGGGATGACGAAACGCAGGAATCCATAGGTTCCGAGCTTCACTCCGACCAGGAACACGCTCATCCCCACCACCGGCCCATGATCGAGGACCTTCGGAAGCCATGTGTGGAAGGGAAAGAGCGGCGCCTTGACGGCGAGGCCCAGCGCCAGGAGCACGAATGGCCAAGTCTGCGATGCGGGAGGCAGATCCGCAGCGAGTAACCGGCCCAATTCGAACGAAAGGCCGTCGCCGGTGGCGGCCGCATGGGCCTGGCCCGTAAGGATTATCCCGGCCAGCATGAGTGCCGCGCCGGCACCGACGAAGCCGGCATAGTTACGCGCTGCATCCCGGCGTTGCGGCCCGGTTCCCCAGCGAGTGATGAGGAACCAACTAGGGATCAACTCCGCAACGAAGAAGACCCAGAAGATCATCAGATCGAGCGCGACGAACGCTCCCAGCATCGTTGCCTGAAGGATCAGGATCGCCGCAGAGTAGCCGGGCGCGGTCCCGGTTATGGGAGGGTCACCCTCAGCCCGGCGGGCAGGGATGTTGTGTTCGGCATAGGCGATCACCATCAGCCCGAGGAGCGCGGTCAGCGGTAGGAACAGGATGCTCACTCCGTCCACTCCGATGTGCCAGGAGACACCGAGGAACGCACCGGTGCGTTCGACGAACTGCATATCCGCTATGCCTGGCTCGAAGGCAAACGCCAGAGCTATCGTTCCTGCAAACTCCAGAGCCGCCGCCGCGATCGCAACGTGTGTTGCGGCGCGAGCATCACGCAGGGAAGCGACCACAGCCGCGGCTACCACCGGGAACAGGAGCAGCAGGGTAAGGGCAGGGAAGCCGGCCTGGTCGACTGCCAGTAGCTCGTTGGGCATCAGCGCGCCACCGCGATCGTGGCGATGCAAGCAAGCGCGACCAACGCGGCCACGATCGGCCTGCCAAGGAAGGCTTCTAACAGCAGCAAGCCTCTCCGGACGCGCTCGCCGAATGCCGCAACTCGGCCGGGGCCGAGTTGGAACACACGGCTTTCGACTGCTTCGGTTAACGCAGCTAGCGTTCCCGAGAGTCGTCCGAACAGGCTTTCGATCCCTCGTTGGAACACACGGCTTTCGACTGCTTCGGTTAACGCAGCTAGCGTTCCCGAGAGCCGTCCGAACAGGCTGTCGATCCCTCGTTGGAACACCACTCGCTCGGTCCGCTCGCTGAATGCCGAGACGGAGGTCGTGAGGGCGCCGAAAAGGCCATCGCCCTGTGATGTGACCTTGTGCTCCAGCCGAGTGGTAGCGGAACTCAGCCGTTCCATCGGCGTGTCCCCTGCCCGTAACCCGCGCCTGGCACTGGCAGGCGCGGGGTGGGCCGCCGGTGGAAGCCAGTCCAGTCCAGGCCGCTCGGGTAGCTCGGCGCTTCCAGTGTCGTGGGCCTCTGCGGCGGCGCCTAGTCGCGCCTCCCACGTCACATCGGGAGGTGGGCTGTAGGAAGGCAGCAGCGCCCCCGTCATGGGATCCAGGACTACGCGTTCGAATCGGTCGACGGCGGTTCCGGCGCGCGTTAAGGAGGCCGTTACGCGATCTGCCGCCTCGTCAAGCCACGCTCGGTTGGACGCAGCGAAGTAGAGCCGGCGCGCAAACGCACTGCCCGTCCCCGGGGGTTGCTCGGCGCGGAAACGGTCGAAGAACCGGGGCACCGCTATGCCGGAAAGCATCAGGCAGATCAGTGCGGCAACCAGCACGATCGTCGTGCCCAGCGGGGCTTCGACGGCGGCTCCGCTCTCGGAAACGGTGGGAGCGAGCAAGCGGG
The DNA here is from genome assembly GCA_013812245.1 of Rubrobacter sp. Classification (GTDB taxonomy): domain Bacteria; phylum Actinomycetota; class Rubrobacteria; order Rubrobacterales; family Rubrobacteraceae; genus JACDGB01. The sequence goes on along the minus strand of JACCTS010000279.1, from coordinate 21,612 downwards.
CGAACCAGGAACCATCGATGCCCCCCGGTACTAATCGAACGGCGATCGCCGCCACCGCCAATCCGAACCCCACCGCAACGGCGATGGCCGTTCGCCGCGTCCTTCTTGCGTCATCGTGGAAAGTGGCGCGGACCATGCGGCTGGCCGAGAACCACAGACCGAACGCAGCCACCACTCCGAGACCGCCGAGGGCGACCGTCCCTCGGGCCCATTGGTCCGGTAACGACAGCAGCCCCGTCGCGAAGGGAGCTATGAAGAGGAGCAGCGCGGCCACGCCTACCAAGGTTGATGTTGCGCGGGCCGTCTGAGTGGGCTGGGCGACCGCCGCGGGATCCGGTCCCCCGTGGAGATGGTGAAGGATCGATGGAGCTGTAAGGAACAGGTTCGTCTTGTAGAACGCGTGTGCTACGAGATGGAAGATCGCGATCGGGTACAGCCCGAGGCCGCACAGGAGCAACATGAACCCGAGGTGAGCGTTGGTGGAGGCGGCGAGCATGCCCTTGATGTCGTTTTGGGTAAGGCCGGCTAGCTGGCCATACAGCGCGGTTATGGCGCCGACCACCCCGACCGCCACGAGAGCGATGGGGGCTCGCTCGTACAACGGAGCGCTTCGCACCACGAGGTAGACACCGGCTGTGACCATGGTTGCGCCGTGGATCAAGGCGCTGGAGGGCGTCGGGCCTTCCATAGCGCGAGCGAGCCACCCTCCGAGCGGCATCTGCGCCGATTTGCCGGCCGCGCCCATCAGTAAGCAGAGCCCCACGGCGGTTCCCGTGGCAGCGGACAGGGGCGAGGCGAGCACCTCGGAGTAGCTCAGCCCGTTGTTCTGAGCTGCGAGGATAAAGATCCCCGCGAGCAAGCCGGCGTCGCCTACGCGGTTGAGGACGAATGCTCGTGTGCCGGCCTCGGCCGCGGAGTTGCGATCACGGTAGAAGGCGATCAACAGGTACGAGCACGCGCCGACGACCTCCCATGCCACGAACAGCATCAGGTAGTTCTCGGCGAGAACGAGGACCAGCATGGCTCCGACGAACAGCGGCAGGACGGTGAAGTAACGGTCGAAACCGGCCTCGTTGTGAAGATAGTTGACTGAGAAGCGCGCCACGAGCCAGCTGAGCCCCGCGATGGTTACTGCCATCGTGGCTGATAGTGGGTCCAACAGGAATCCGATATCGACCGTTAGCGAACCGGTCTGCACCCACGTACCGAGGATGACCAACCTGGGAGCCGGTTCGGCGAACGTGATGGCAGCCGCTGAAGCCGCGCATGCGGCCGAAAGACCCACTCCCCAAACTGCAACCCGAGCGAGAAGCCGCGAGCCTAGAAAGCGGCCCCCAGAGACTCGATCTGCGGTTGCGAGCACAGCCGCCATCAGGGGAAACCCCGGGATCGCCGCGATAAGCCAGCCCGATGTCGTCATCTCACCGCCTTCGACTCGATGTGAGCGGGAGGCAGGAAGCCGCTGCGGCCCTGGTAATAGTCGAAGGAGCTCGGTACGACGGGAAGCGTGGATCGCTCTCCCTCCCAGGTGACGAAGCCCTGCCCCGGCACGAATAGCTCGAAGTGCCCGTCGGTGGGGTCGACCGACACGAGGTGGATCCATTCATTGTCGAGCAGTTCGGCGATGGCCGGCTGGCTACCGTAGATCTGCCCCAGGATCCCCACGGGCGCTTCGACGATCAACAAGAGTCGCATGGGTTCGTGCAGCTCGACCATCTGCTTCGGCAGGCCCGTACGAAGATCACTCGCCGCGCCCTCCATGACTCCGAGCAGGCCCGTGACGTTGTGCGGAACCTTCGTGTCGCAACCGAACACGCGGTTGTCGACCGTCGAGAAGTAATACTCGAGGTTGATGCCGGCCCCGACAGGCCCCATGGCGAGAAGGATGCGCTGGACGATCGACCCGTCGGAGTCGCCGTTGGGGTCGTAAGAGATGACGAACGTCCGCCGGTCCAGGAAGAGCCCCTGGGTAAGAGCGCGTCGGCCAACGAGCGCTACCGCGTTCGTGCAATGCCCCCACTCGGGACGTACCTGCGAGAGATCGCGCGACCGCTGCTCGACGTGTCTCAGCGAGCGATTTAACGAAAAGGTCTTCGGCGAAGAGTAGAAGCGGGTGCATCGTTCCCGAGCCGACATGGCTCGGGCCTCGTCGAGATCTCGGTGCAACGCCTCCCATTCATCTCGGTGTGTCTCGGGGATGTCCTGAGTGTCGAAGAATGTGGTTCGGTCGCTGGCCGTGTTGTGTACCCCGCCGACGAAATAAGTGTCGTCTGGGATGTCGATCCCGCGGTGGGACAGGGCTACTCGCACTGCGGGCAGGTTGGCTACGGCAGCGAATGCGCGCGCGTTGGGAGCTCCGTGCTTGCCGCCGCAAGCTCCGCAGTCGTGTGCAGATTCGTGGGGGTTGTTCACCGAGGACGAGCCATGGCCGACGAAGACGACAAACCGAGCGAAGTGATGGGTAAGCCCGATATTGCGCATTTGTGTTTCGATCCGGTCGGCCTGTTCGGTCAAGGTGAACCCGAGCCCGGCGAATCGCTCTGCGTCGACCGTCAGTTGCGTCTCCGGCGAGGGGATCAGCCGGTTCTCGAGGCGTTCCTTGATCTCGCCCCAGTTCCAGGGCGCGAGCACGCGGCCGCTCAACGGAACGGCCTGGACGAATCCGACGAGCTGGGTAACGAATAACCCCGAGACGGCATTGCGCTTGAGCTCCCAATAAGTGTTCTCAGCCGTTTCACGCCATAAGCGGCGGTTGCGCCGCTTTTCGGCGATAGCGGTAGACGCCTCGTCGTCGCGAGTCACCTCCTTCACGCGATTCGTTGGGACGACGCCGGCAGGACAAAGCGGGGTGACATCGTGATCGTCGAGACCGCTGAAGTCCATGGCCATGTTGAAGAATCCGCCCGCGCCGAAGGTTTCGTAATCGGCGTCGAGCTCGTCGACCGCCCTATGCATGGATTCCTCGCGCTCGTCGATGCAGAACACGATCTGGGCCTTCGGTCTTCGGTCTCGAACCTGCCAGCGGCCTTTGGCGTGGTTGGTCGCTAGCGCTCCGAGGATCTCCTCCCGGTAGTGACGTTCGAAGGCTGCCAGCCATGCCGGCCGGTGATCTGTCTCGGGATAAGCGTCGAGAGTGGCAAGGATGCCATCTAGGGTGGACGGTGACAGCATCCGGACTTCCTCGGCCGACCATCCCGCGAGTTGGGCCAGCCGGAAGAGCCGCCACACCTTGTCCGCTACCGTGCGACGCGCGCGCGCGTCGGGTTGATTGCTCCAGATCCACGCTTGGACGGCCACGTTCGACCACTCGTCGTTGTTACCGCCCCTTCGCTCGAGATCGCGCGCCTCTTGGGACACGATGCTCGGCAGCAGGCCGCGGTGCAGCTCCCTGCGGACGTAGAACTCGGCAGGAGCGGCGCGGAGCCGCTCGGATAAGACCGCGACGTGAGGGTCATCGACCCCGATCGCTTGTTTGAAGCTCTGGCGCACCACTTCCGCCTCGATGGTGAGCCTCACGGCGAGGTATTGGACGAGGTCGGTGGGCCGCGCTTTCTGTGGCGGGAAATTGGGATTGTTACCCTGCCAGTTCATCATCCCGGCCCAGCCCGGCAGCGTAGCTAGTATCCGTCCGAGGTACGCGTGCCAGTCGTCCGGCTCGACCCCGAGACGGTCGAGCTGAAGCATGAGTGTCTCCGCGGGGTCTTCCGGAAGGTCCGCGACGTTGGGGAGCGACCCGCCCAGTCCGGAGATGGCGAGGGTCATGTCGTGCTCGCTCGAGGCGCGCCACGCGCCGTAAAAACCAAGCGTCCGATCCGGCATCCTCCACGCCGCTTGTCCGAGGTCGAGGAAGGCGGCGCAAACACGGGTCATGTAGCGGTTCACCATCGCGGTTGAATCGAGGCCGGTCAACCGCAACAGCAGGTCCGCATGAGTGAGGTCGTGTCCAAAGCGGGAGAGGTCCGCCTCCAGGGGAGCGCTGACCTCGGCGAGCAGAGCCCGCAGGGGATCTTTCATCAGGATCCGGCGCGCCACGCCAGGGACCTCACTGCCGGGTTCTAGTGACGCCAGGGCTACCAGCGCATCGAGCCCCGTACGACTGTAGCTGCCGCCGTCGAGATCATGGAGCGCGAACCATGCAGCGCTGGCAGCTTCCCGCAACATCGCGTCTTGGGCTTGGGCCGGATCGGCTTCAACGCGCGCTTTAAGCTCTTCGAGGACGGCTCGCACGGCGTTCGCGACGTCGGCGCGCTCCTCGGGGTCGAGGCGGACGTCGGACCCGCCCCCACTCTGGATCGTGGCGAAGAGCTCTCCGAGACGATCTATGGAGGCGTCCGGGTCGCGGGTGTCCAGGCTACGAGGGTCGGTCGGTGACAGCGGGTCGAAGACGTCGAAGCCGGCTAGACAGGCAGCCCACAACGATGTGACCGCATAAGCTTCGGGATCGACCTGGAGGCTTCGCTCGATGGCCTCTAGGTGGCCTGGCAGATCGAGATGACGCCGGGCCACGCGGGTGACGAAGCGGGCCTCGGCAGCGAGCCATACCCGCCGGGCGCGGTCTCGATCTGGGTCCGGCACCTTCGCCAGCGCCAGGTCGACGAGGTTCAGGTAGCCGCCTCTTCGCGCCGCGGGCACGCCGAGCGCTTCGAGCAGCGCAGTCACACTCTTGCGAGGAGTGCTCCCGGCGGAGAGATCTTGCAGGGCCGTGGCGTTTACGGCCGCCGCGATGTCTAGACTGAGTAGCCGCCCCAACCAGTCACCCAACGTGACATCTCGTCCCACCCGGTCGAGGCCGGCGTTTAGTTCGTGTGTCGCCTTTCCCAGACCTTGCGACTTGGCTTCGGGCGGCACATCGTCGATCAAGCGCCGGGTTGCGTCGCGTTCGGAGATCAGGAAACGAAGCATGGAAGGGTCGATCGGATTTACGCCGTGGAGTAGGTGCAGCCGGCGTATGTCTGTGTCGTTGACAGTGTTGACCCCGATCGTACCGATGACCTTGGCCTGGCCAGCCTCCGGACGACCGGCCTTCACGGCCTCGAGGTCGGCATCGGTGATGCGTCCCGTTCGATAGTGAGCGCGGCTCACCCCGACGGGTAAGTACGCCATGGCGCCGAAGAAACCCTCGGCCGCCACCAGTGCCTCGTCGAAGGGAAGATGCTGCAGTCCGTGCAGGGTGTTGTGATGGACGAAGGTCGTTATCGGGCCCTGGCTCGGCAGCAGATGGCCGAGGTGGTCTATGACTTCGATCAATTGTTCACGGTTCGAGAGGCGCTCGCCGGAGGGCGAGCCATTAGCTGTTTCGCTCACCCGAACCGCGCGATCAGTGTCTCGATCGTGGTGTTGGAGAGCCCGAGCGCGATGCCAGGGGCCACGCCCAGGATGACGGTGAGGACCGCGAGGGGGGTTATCGCGGCCAGCTCCGCGCCGCGCACGTCTGACAAGCCCGCCCACCGGTTCTCGGTATCGTCGGCCAGGACGCCGCCGATGACGCGCAACGTGAACGTTGCAGTTATCAGGATCCCAGCCGCCCCCAACAGGACGATAAGGCCGAAACTTTCGAACCCTCCGAGCAGGACCTGCACCTCACCGGGGAACTGGATCAGACCCGGAAGACCCATCGAAGCAAGAAGCGTCAGCGTGAACAGGGCCTTGAACGCCAGCATGCGAGAACCCACCCCGGCGATCTCATCGAGAGCAAGCGTGCCGGTGCGCTCGTAGAGCACACCGCTCAACAAGAAGAGGCAACCCGTGACGATGCCGTGAGCAATCATCATGAAGACGGCTCCCGAAAACCCAGTCTGGTTCAGCGCGGCGATACCAAGAAGGACGAACCCCATGTGACTGATAGAGCTGAAGGCCACGATGGCCTTGACATCACTCTGCCTGAACGCCAGGAACGCGCCGTAGAGGATGTTGACCAGCGCCAGAGCGAACAGGAGCGGCGCCATCCTTCGGACCCCCTCGGGAAGGATCTCGGTCGAGCGGAGCAAACCGTAGGCGCCGAGCTTGAGCATCACTCCGGACAAGATGATGCTCACCGGCGCCGGCGCTTGGACGTGCGCCAGGGGTAGCCAGCCGTGCAGTGGGAATATCGGGATCTTCACCGCGAAGCCAGCCAGCAGCGCCAGGAAGGGGGCGACCTGGAAGGCCGCGGTCCAGCCGTGGCTCGCGGCCTGAAGTGCATCCATGTCGAACGTGTGAGGGTCGGCCGCTAGATACACCGCGAAGATGCCGATCAGCATGAAGATCGAGCCTCCGAGCGTGTACAGGAAATAGGTCATCGTTGCTCGCTCTTTCTGTGGACCTCCCCACAATCCGATGAGGAAGAACATCGGGACGAGGGCGATCTCCCAGAACACGTACAGAAGGAACCAGTCGCGCGCCACGAAGACGCCAAGGCATGAGAACTCCAGGAGTAGCACCCACACGTAAAAGGTCTTCGGACTGCGAGCGATGTGCAGAGACGACAGCAACGCGACGAACACCAGTAACGAGGTCAGCAGAACGAGGGGCAAAGACAACCCGTCCACTGCGAGCGTGTAGGTCATCCCGAGCTCGGGGATCCAGGTGTGAGACTCGCCAAACTGGGGAGTGGCGTCGGCGCGATCGAAATCCGCGAGCAAGCTCAACGACAGTGCCAGCGGGACCGCGGCCGCCACAAGTGCTGCGGCGCGGACCCGAGCGGGGTTGTCTTGGGGAATCATCAGTACCACCGCGAGTCCGATCAGCGGTGTCCAAACGATGGCGCTTAGGATTCCGATGACTGCCTCCTCGGTCGCGTCGCGCGCCCGACGATCATGCGCTTACCTGAACCGTCTTCCACCAGCAGGATGCACGGTCACACCGTTGCCTTGGGAGCCGTACGCGTGGAGAACGGGTGGGGCCCCGCGCGCAGCGACTCGTCGCCGATGCGCCGGACGGTGCCGCCGTCGAAGGCGTAATCGACCTCGAAGTCCTGCAATCGCTCCAGCACCGTCGGATCCACGTAGTGGACTCCGTTGAAATCGAGAGTCACGGTGCGCCCGCGGGGCATGTTGTCGAGCACGCTCCGCACGGGGATGAAGTTGTGGAACCCCAGCGCCCGCCGGAAGATGACGGTGACCTGAGCACCGTCATCTTCGACCTTTATGTTGGGCTTGAACAGGTTGCCCGGCGCAGCCCCTTTGGAAACGGCATATAGGAGACCGAGAATGATCCCGGTGGCGACACCGATCAGCAGGTCGGTGAGCAGCACGGCGAACGCGGTGACGATCATGAGCACGAAATCCACTTTGCCGATATCCCAAGCGTGCTTGAAGTCGGCGGGATGAGCGAGTTTGAAGCCGACCACCAGCAGGATGCCGGCGAGGGCCGCGAGCGGGATCAGCTCGAGGACGCCGGGCAGAGCGAGAACGAAGGCGAACAGGAACAGGCCGTGGAAGAAGTTCGACCACCGGGTACGCGCCCCGGCCATGATGTTGGCCTTCGAACGGACCACCTCGGCGATCATCGGGAGGCCCCCGACCGCGCTCGAGAGCACGTTGCCGACGCCCTTGCCGATCAGCTCCTTGTTCATGTTCGAGCGCCGTTTCCAGGGGTCCAGCTTGTCGACGGCCTCGGCCGTCAGTAGCGACTCGAGGCTGGCGACGAAGACGTAGAGGACGATCCACTTGATCGCCGGCGCCGACACCAACCCGGAGAAGTCGGGGCTCTGGAACCCGTCCAGCAGCCCTCCACCCAGATCGAGGCGCGGTTCGGCGCCGTTGATCACCGCGATGACCGTCCCGATTACGACGGCGGCCAAGGGGGCCGGGATGACGCCCGCCACCTTGCCCAGGCGCGGCCAGAAGATCATCACCAGTACCGCGGCGAGGCCGACGAGGGCGGTCGCGACGACTGGATCGGTGAGGCTCGGCGGAATCTCGGTGAGGATGTGGGGGCCGTGCGCACGCGGGTTCTCGTGACCGACCGCGATGTGGATCTGTCCGGCCATGATGATGAGCCCGATCCCGGCGAGCATGCCGTGAACGACCGAGAGGGGAAAGAAACCGGTGAGCTTGCCCGTCTTGGCAGCCCCGAGGGCTATCTGGATCGCGCCGGCGACGACGCCCACCGCCAGGGCCTGACGAAAGCCCAGCTCGGTTACGGCGCCCGCGACGATCACGATCATGCCGGCCGCGGGGCCGTTGATGGTGACATAGGAGCCTGAGAACAGATTTGCGAGCGTTCCGGCGATGATGCCGGAGATAACCCCGGCGATAGGAGGAGCGCCTGAGGCGAGCGCGATGCCGAGGCACAAGGGCAGGGCGATCAAGAAGATGATGAGTCCGGATACGGCGTCGGTCTGGACGTTCTCCTTCAATCCGGGGAGCCAGTCCTTCGGGGGGGTAGGTCTGCCGCCTCCCTGCGCGTCCACCATCGACTCCGTCGTCATCGTCGTTCTCCCTCGCTAGCCGCCCACGGAACTCCCGCTGGAAACATAATGGAACTCTATGAAATTTTCATGAAGCCCACCAGGCCCTCGCCCCGGGGCTCATAGCATGGGGGAAAGTTCACCACCGCAGGGAGACCTACGGGAGAGGAAAAGCCCAGATGAGGGTGCTGGTCATCGAGGATGAGGACAAGATGCGCAGTGTCCTGCGGCGGGGGCTCCAGGCGGCGGGCTACGCGGTGAGCGAAGCCGAGGATGGCGAGGCCGGGCTGCCCCGGGGGCTCGAGGGGGGCTACGACGCGATCGTGCTCGACGTCCTTCTTCCAGATATCGACGGGTTCGAGGTCTGCAGGCGGCTACGGCGCGCCGAGGTATGGGCGCCGGTCCTCATGCTGACCGCGCTCGACGCGGTTGACGACAGGATCACGGGTTTGGATGCCGGTGCGGACGATTACCTAGTCAAGCCCTTCGCCCTCGGCGAGCTGCTGTCACGTTTGCGCGCCCTCATCCGCCGGGGACGCCCACCTCGGCCATCGGTCCTGACCTGCGGACCACTTCGACTGGATCCCGCGACCCGGGTGGTGTCGTGGAACGGCGAGCCGATCGAGCTATCTCGCCGTGAGTTCGCACTGCTCGAGTTTCTCCTTCATCACCGCAACGAGGTCGTTCAGCGCACCACGATCCTGCTTCACGTGTGGGGTGACCGGCCGGACGAACAATCCAACATCATCGACGCGTTCGTCAAAAATCTTCGCCACAAGCTCGACCGCCGCTTCGACTATCCCCTCATCGAAACCGTGCGCGGTGTCGGGTTCCGCTTGCGGTGCCCGGAACGGGAATGACCCGCTGGCTTCGGAGGCTGCCGCTCGGAGCGCGCATAGCGGCTTTGACCTCAGGAACGCTGGTCGCGCTCCTCGTCATCGTTGGGGTATTCGTCCATCGCCAGTTTCGCGAGGCGCTGCGCGACGAGGCCGACCGCGAGCTCGTGGATCGCGCGCGTATCGCAGCCCGCAGCCTCCAGGACGCACCGGGAGCAGAGTTCCCCGACCATTTCTTGGACATACTCGACAAAGTTGGCGCGTCGGCCGGGTCGGGGCTCGAAGTGCAGCTGATGTCTGCGGACGGCTCGGTAATTGCTGCGACGGAGAGCCTAGAAGACGTCGACGGCCTCGTCAAGGGAGGGGCGTTGGTGCGCGTCGCCTCGGGCGTGCCGGTCTATGGGGACACGACGATAAGCAGGCACGTCTACCGGTTCGCAGGAGTCTCCGTCGGCGACGCGCGCGACCATATTGTCGCCGTCGCCGCGCCCATCCAAGATGCGAGCGACGCGGAGGCGGCCCTGCTCGCGGTATACGTCCCTCTAACGGTCGTTGCCGGGGTGGTTGGTGCGATCGCCGGAGGGGTGATCGCCAGACGATCTCTTGCTCCGCTGCGAACGATTTGCCGCGGAAGCGGACGCGATCGGAGCCCTCGACCTGTCCCAGCGGCTCTCGACGCCCCCGACGGTCGATGAGATCGGCCGTCTAGGAGCAACGCTCAATCGGATGCTGGAGCGGCTCGATGCCGCCTTGCGTCGCGAGAGACAGCTAACCGCCGAGGTCGGTCACGAGCTGCGAACACCGTTGGCGATCATCCGCGCAGAGGTCGAGTTATTAGGAGACCGGATCGTAGACGAGCAGCTACGGACGAGCTTAGAGAGCGTTCTGGAGGAAGTCGATCGGACCACCGGCGTCATCGACGACATGCTCTTGCTGGCGCGCGCGGATGCCGACGTCGTGCTCGATCGACCGGAGCTAGTGGACCTGGGCGAGATCGCTCGAACCGTGGTCACGAGGTTCTCGGCCGTAGCAGCAGGGCAGGGCGTGACGCTCGGAGCTTTAGGCGAAGCGCGGCTCGCAGGCGATGCAAGAGCTATCGAGCGAGCGGTCGCCAACCTGGTCGACAACGCAGTGAGGCACACGCCGGCGGCGGGGGCCGTAGAGATCGAGGTCGAGCGGCGGGATCGGGGAGCCGTCCTGACAGTGCGAGACACTGGTCCGGGTGTGCCGGCCGACGCTCTCGGCACGATGTTCGACCGCTACACGCGTGCGGGTTCGCGGCGGGGAGCTGCGGGCCTGGGTCTATCCATCGTTGCCGCGGTTGCGGCATCCCACCACGGGAACGTCCACGCTCGGAACCGGCCCGAAGGTGGCCTCGAGATCACGGTCGAGTTCCACTGACCGAGCGGCAGACGTGGGCGGCACACGGATCCTCAGTAGCGCGCGAAACTCGCGGTATCGGCGTTGAACTCCTCCACTAGGTCCGCAGATAGCGTCGGCCTAGTTTCCTTTATAGCTCCGAGGAAGTCTTCCATTACCGCGCGTTTACCGGCGCCTTGGAAGTGCTCGCGCTCGAAGGCACGCTGGGCGGCTTTGCGTGCCGCGAACTCGATATCTGCAGGAGTGAAGAACTCCGTCGCGCCTACAAGGGTGTCGATGTCCACTTCCTCTTCGGTGATCTCCTCGACGTAACGGCGCCAGATGGAGGCGCGCGCCTCGGGATCCGGGGGCGCTACCGGCAGGACGTAGTCGAAACGTCCGGGGCGAAGGAAGGCCGAGTCGAGGCGACTGATCCAGTTGGTAGCGCAGGCGAGTAGGTGATGGGGGACGTCGCGGAAACGCGGGATCTGCTTGAGGAACTCGTTGGTCACACTGACGTTCACGCGCCGATCCTCGTCGCGCTTCGACGCGAGGTCTTCAACCTCGTCTACGAATACGACCGCGGAAGGAAGATCGAAGATCCGGTCGAACGTCTGGGACAGCAGTTCGGCTTGACGCTCGGGCCCCTCGGCTGCGAGCTGACTCGGCTGGATCTCGACGAACGGCCACGCCACACGCGACGCGATCCCTTTGGCAAATGTGGTCTTACCCGTCCCAGGCGGTCCGAAGAGCACGACCGCGCTCGGAGGGGACACCGCGTGACGGGCTGCGAGCTGTGGTTCGGCAAGCGGCAGGATCACGCGGCGCTCGATGATCTCCTTGGCGTCCTTCAGTCCTTTCAGGGATTCCCACAACCCCGGTTCAACCATTCGCCCACCAAGCTCGCCAAGGGCCGAAGGTGTGGCCAAGCTCGTCGGGACGGGCCTCTGCATGCACAGCACGTCACGGGCCTCCGCGTAACCCCGCTCGATCAGTCGCGCATGGACGGTCTCGTCGCGCACGACGAGACCGATGAGCTTGCGCGTTCCGATCTCGGCCAGTCGCGCCTCGAGCTCGTCGAGCAGACGGGGGGTGAGATCGTTCTCGGAGCCCTCGGGCGCGACGACCACTCGCAGGATCCAACCGATCGCACCCGCGGCGAGCCCGAGCGCCAAACCGACGATCGCGCCGTCGTCATCCGCGACCACACATACTGCGCCGTCCACATGAAGGACATCGACTCCGTCGTCTACGGTGAGCAGGTCCGTCCCGCCCCGCGCCGGTCCGCTACGTCCCCATAGTTGGAGCAACGCGGCCAGATCGCGGTCACGATACGGGCGGACGAAGCTGCTCACCCCGATCTTCCCGGGGCAAGATGCCTCTCAGCCTGGTTCGATCCTTTGTTGCCCGCTCCCACGGCCCGGCGTTCGTGTCTCAGCGAAGCGACCTGACGGCCATGTCGATCCGGCGCCTCCGGTGGGTGGGATCACTCGCGCTCTCGATCCATCCGACTAAGTCCTCCTTCTGGTTGGACGACAAGGCCTCAAAAGCCCGTCGGTATCCCGGATCCAGAGCCACAGCCCTGGTCAGGTCCTCGGGAAGCTTGATCACCACTACCTCCGTCTCTCGTGTGCCGCGAAGAGGTGTTGACGCGGCTCTGATGCCACCGCGCCATCTGGTCCAAACATGAGGCTACTTTGCATGAAATCTTCATGAAACGCAAAGGGCCTTCTCAGCACTACGGACAGGGGGACGAGCCGCGGAGACGTCGAGTGAAGGGAACGATGAAAGGACCTGCAGAGACCGCGATCAGGATCGTGCTCGGGATAAGTTCATCGCTCAATCCTGCCGGTCCATCGTTAGCAGATCGTGAGAGGAGCATGAGGGTTCTCTCACGAATCTGCTCTGCCTTGGGCGTTATGGCGGCGGAGCGCAGTGGACCTGATTGATGTCGGCGGCCACGGAAAACTCCACAACGGCGGCCACGAAAATCCCCACTGACGGCCATCAGAAATCCCCACTGACGGCCACCTAATCTCCTCGATATCACCGAAGGGCACGCCCTCCTGGGCTTGTGTCGGCCGTGTCATAGAGGCCGAGCCAGGAGGGCGCCGATGAAGCCTAACGAGGAGGTCATGGAGATTCTGGAGGCATTCGATCTGACCGGCAGTTTCCGGGCCGCAGCACGGCTCGCTGGCTGTGACCCCAAGACCGTTGCACGCTACGTCGCGTTGCGCGGCGTCGGCAAAGAGCTCGACACACCGGCACGCAATAGCATCGCCGCCCCTTTCCTCGACAAGATCGAGGAGCTGGTCGAGCGCTCCAAAGGCGACGTCCGGGCCGATGTCGTTCACGACAAGCTCCGTGCGATGGGCTACGAGGGATCCGAACGCACGACCCGGCGCGCGGTCGCGACCGCCAAGGAAGCCTACGAACGCGGCCACCGGCGCATCTTCCGTCCCTGGGTCCCCGAGCCCGGGCTGTGGTTCCAATGGGACTGGGGACAAGGCCACTCGATCTGGGGACGCGACACACAACTGTGGTGCGCGTGGCTCGCGTGGTCGCGCTTTCGGGTCATCATCCCGACGTGGGACAAGACGCTGCCGACGGTGATCGCGTGCATCGACGAGACCCTGAGGTGCTTCGGCGGCGTCCCGACCTACGCGCTGACCGATAACGAGAAGACGGTCACGTCCACACACATCTGTCGCATCGCGGTGCGCCATCCCGACATCGTCGCCGCGTCGCGCCACTACGGGATCGTGATCCACACATGCATCCCGGCCGATCCACAGTCGAAGGGCGGCTCCGAGGCCACGGTCCGAATCGCCAAGGCCGATCGCGTGCCCACCAACACGAACCTGCTCGAGTCCTACGACTCGTTCGTAGAGCTTGCCGGCGCGTGCCGTGCCACGATGGATCGCTTCAACTCACGCGAGCATCGCGAGACCCGGCGCATCCCTAACGACGCCATCAAAGACGAGCGCTTAAGGCTGCACCCGGTGACCGATGAGCCGCACACGCTCGCGTTCGGCCAGACCCGCAGCGTCGATCGCGACGCGACCATCCGCTACGGGTCGGCGCGCTATTCGGTGCCCCACACGCTCGTCGGTGAACGGCTGTGGGTGCGCGTGGCCGGCGACGAGCTCGTGGTCGTCGATGCATCGCCGCGCGGGGCCCGCGAGGTCGCCCGCCACGCCCTCACGACGCCGGGAAACCCCCGTATCGAGCCCGCCCACTACCCGGAGCGGACGAGCGATCCGCTCAACCCCCGGCCTCGTCCTCAGACCGAGGACGAGCGTGCCTTCATCGCCATCGGCGAGGGCGCGCACCAGTGGCTCGTCGAGGCCGCCGCAGCCGGCGCCCAGCGGATCCGGACCAAAATGGCGCGTGCGGTCGAATTCGCCGCGCTGGTGGGCGGTGACACGGTCGACCGCGCGCTCGGGCTCGCGGCCGCGTCGGCGCGTTTCGAGTTCACAGACCTCGAATCGATCTTCGATCACATCGTGCGCCATCTGGTCACCCCGGTGCAGCCGACGATCCCCGACGCATCTACGAGCCTGGCGCAGGGAACCGGTTCGTGGGAGGAGTTCGGACGATGACGAGCAAACCAGCAGCCGCAGCACTGCCCGACGAGCTCATGGCGCTGACGCGCAGGCTTAGGCTTCCGTACCTACGAGCGCTCGCGCCCGAGGTGATCGCGACCGCCAAGTCGCAGCGCTGGGATCCGGCAGAGGTGCTCACCGTCCTGCTCACAGAGGAGGCCAAAGGACGCGACGGCGCGACGCGCGAGATGCGACGCCACCGCGCCGCGTTCCCATCGGGAAAGACGTTCGAATCATGGCGCGAGGACGCGTCATCGATCCCGGTCCAGACCCAGCGTGCCCTGATGACGCTCGAGTGGATCTCCCGGGCCGAGAACCTATCGGTCTCGGGCCCGTCGGGGACAGGCAAGTCGCACTTGTGCGAAGCGCTCGGACATCGCGCCATCGACGAGGGCCTCAAGGTGTCGTGGTTCACCCTCGAGACGCTCACGCAGACCATCGGTCGCTCCAAGGTCGACGCGTCCACCGCCAAGGTCGTGGCCCGCATCTGTCGTGCCGACCTCGTCATCGTCGACGACATCGGCATGCTGCCGGCGGGACAAGGTGAGGCCGAGGCGCTCTAGCGCATCGCCGACGCGGCCTATGAGACAAGGAGTGTCGCGATCACGTCCAACATCCATCCGTCTGGCTTCGACACGATCATGCCCAAGGCGCTCGCGTCACCGACCGTGGATCGGCTGCTTCACCATGCCCACATCGTCATCACTGAAGGAGAGTCGCAGCGTCTCGCCGAGGCCATGGGTGGGAAGGGGGTGGAGCCTTTGTCCTAAACTCTCGCGAGGAGGTCTCGTGGCCGTCAGTGGGGATTTTCGGTGGCCGCGGTTGGGGATTCTTAATGGCCGCCTCCGTGGAGTTTCTGATGGCCACTACCAATTGACCGGTGCGCGAACCACGACGCCTCGTGGCCTCGTCTTGGCGGGCCACGCTTCCAGTTCGGGCCGCTGACTCGTAAACAGCGCTAAACCATGCGCCAAAGACGAAAGACTATCCGAGCCAAGATTGCAACCGTTAGAACCGCGGTCGCGGTCATAAAAATTGGCGGTGACGGCAACTGAAGACCATTGCTTTGGGCAGGTATCGCCGCCATTGCCGCCAACCCAAGCAATAGAAGATTCTGGCCCACTGACAACCAAGAGACCGAATGCCCGGAACCGACCCCGAAGCATCCACAGTCGACACCCCTCCTCCCTTGAACAAGGCTCGTCACCATCCCCACCGTGAAACCCAGGAGTATCACCCCCGACCCCAGCGCTGGGATCGGGGGCGCGAAAGATGTGAGTAAGCCGATTCCCAGCGCCATCTCTATCCATGGGAGCGTGACTGCCACCGGGACAACAAGTAGTTTGGGAAGTATCGCGTACCCCTCTATCGAGGCTTGCAGCCGGTGTCGATCTCCTAAAGCTTTCGAGCTACCCGCCCAAATCAAGATGAGGGCCAGCATCACTGTCGAAAGTTCAATCAGATCTCTCAGTCTCATGTGGAGAGCCCCCGTTGGCTAGCTCGGGTTAACGACCTGCGCGAGCGTCGGGCTTTCGCCGATGTTCGGGATGACCATTATCGGAACCGACTGATCTGAATCAAACAAGACAATGCTGCGCGTGACAGTACTGACCGCGTAGACACGCTGACCATCGGGGCTGAGTGCGAAGCTCCTGAATGGGACGGGGCTAACCAGAGTGGCTAGGGGCCGCCAAGACGCCGTGTCCAAAACCAGAATCCGATCCCCACTCAAACGATCAAGAGTGCTCGTTGATCGGATTCCGAGGAAAAGACGGCGACCATCGTTCGAGGTGCCCACCTGGCCAAATGGCACTGCGTCGCCCTCAGAGAGGCCAACCTCTGTGCTGCTTGCTGTACCTGATCCCAGATCGACTGCGATTACGTATCCGTTCTGCGTAACAGCAACGAGCTTCCGACCATCCGGAAGTCGCCCGCCTCCTGCGACTTGCTGAAGGTCCATCGAGTTCCGATTCTCATCTTCACCTTCCTCGCCAACGCGAGGCAGTTCGACTTCGGCGGATATCGCAGCCGTCCCAGCGTCTGTGCCACTGATCGATCTAGCATCATGTGCGAGATGACACAACGCCATGACATGCCGATCCGCAAAACCGGAGAACAGCAGAGCCGTCCCGCATCCATCGAGAGGAGTCGGGCCGGGTAATGCTTGATTGGTGAGGGTATCGAAGGTCGCAACTGAAGTCTCCACGAGATTGGGTCCAGTTACTCGCCCCTGAAGGACATAGAGCCATCTCCCCTCAGGTGAAAGAGACATGATTGGGAAGTAAGCGGGCAGGGTGTTCAGCCACCGATCGGGGATCTCGACACTCGCCAGAGGTTCTTTGGTGGCAGTGTCCACGACGGACAAGAGACTGCTGGATGGATCCTCCGTTCCGCTCGCAGAAGACAAGAAAAGGTGCTTCCCATCGGGGGACACAACCATCGCAGGGTCGTACCCGCTCTCAAACCGGGCTGTGACCGCGCCAGTTTGGGGATCGACCCGAAGCACCTCTGTCGCGGGACCGAGGTTTCTTGGATCCAGCACGTAAAGAACTTCCGATGAAGGGACGGCTTGATCTGGCGCTGACTGGGCGGCGTTTGGGGCTTCGCCGCAGGCCGACGACAGTATCCCTAGGCAGGCCAGGAAGGCCGCCCACAGCACATGCCGCGCCCGATCGCGATGTAGTCCGCCATGCCGACGTGTGTGGATCCGCCCTTCAATCATCCCCCACACCACCCTCCCCTAGTAGTGGACATCAATCGAGTTTGCGGCCAGGAGGAACGCCCCACCACCGGCAAGGACAATCCCATTTAGAAGATGCATGGGGACCGTCCAGCGCGGAAGAATGACCGATGCAACGTGAGCACTCTGTTCGATTCGATCGAAGCGCTGTCCGAACCACACGATTGGTGCCGTCCCCCCGAGTCCGTATAGGGACATCGCAACGCCGCCCCACAAGGGTTTTCCCAGGACGAAAGACCAAACGACCGGAACGTAATAGGTGGCCACGGGGATGTATGTGGCAAACCCCACACCGAGGCCAGCTCCGTACATTGCTGCTGCTGCACGAGGCGTGAACATACGGCTCCACGACTGAGGAACCTGGCGCCGAAACTCAGGATTCCAAACACGAACGAGCCCCATCTCGTTCATCGAATAGATGAGTGCCACGAGACCGGCGACGATCCCGGCTAGGAAACGGCGCATCGAAACATCTCCAAATAGCGGAAGCGCTGAACCAAAGGCACCTAAGATGGACCCGAGCGCGATGGACGAGCCGAGCCCGCTCAATCCGTAAAGCCACGGAGCGATGACGAGCTTGCTTGCTTCTCTTTCCCCATAGCCCATGGGGAGCACTGTTCCCAGCATCGCGCGCCCTCAGGGCGACCAAAGACTCGAGATGCCAGCGAAAAGCGCCAGCCCTCCGACAACGGCAACAGACGACGCCTCGGAGATTGGCGTCAACACCCCGAGCACAAGCCCAGCTAGGGACGCGGTAGAAAGAAGCATGATCCTGCGGCTTGTCGCAGGATATGAGAAACGATTCACGAACGGGCGCTCGGAAGTCGGATGGAGAGACGGATCGATTAGCAGCTCCCGCACGACGACCCCACGATAACTTTCGTGCACACGTACCTTGTTATGTCTCCGCCACAGCCCCAGACCGGCTGAGGGCAACCGTTTGCACACCATGTGCAAGCGCGGCATTGAGCGACCTTGTCTTCGCTGCACGACCCTTTGCAGCAGTCGTAGTAATCGACGTTGTACTTCGTGCCAAGACCCGGCAACGTGCCCGGTTTACAGCAGCACGCACTCCAGAAACTCCCTTCGTTCGCGCAGCCGGGACAGGCCGCGAATCCCAGTTGAGGACCGTTGCAGCAGTTGCAACGGTTTCCACACATCCCGCACATCTTCCAGCCGGTGCAGGTCGCGTCCTGAAGATCCTCTATGATGTCCGCCGAACTCGTTTGGGCCAGTGCACGCCTATCGACAGGAAGCATCTCGACATCGGTACCTACTCCAAGAACGGTGAGCGTCCACTTGCCAATCTTGGCGATGACTCGGCGACGGGACACACGCTGAGAGAAATCAGAAAGGGCATCGGCGATGGAACTATCGATCAGTTCCGGGCCGAGTGCGTCCTTCTTCTGGTCATTTTCCTTCACTGGGCGCGCGCCTCTGCCATTGTGGGGTCTGGAACCATCGCCTGGCCCTTAATGCCTTCGAGGCTTTCATGCACTTGGTCCTTGCCATCCTCTCCCGTACCGACCGCAAGGGAGTCTCGGTCCCGTACATAGCCCTCCATCGTTGCGTAACCTGATTCCATTGCCGCGAAGAGGCTCTCAACGTGCTCAAGACTGTTGACGAGTCCTTTGGCGCGGACGAGGCCCTCTGAGTCGATCAGCACGGCATAAGGAGTGGTCCCGACTGAGTATCTACTGGCGATATCGGGCGACGCGATCAGGCGCAGGCCCTTCAATCCATGTCGCGAAAGAAACGCTCTGTTCTCATCCTCGGAGGGATCCAGTCCGACCACTGCAACTGAGAGCCACGAACTTTCACCATCGGCAACAGTCTTCAAGCTGGCGCCACGCGCTCGCAGGCTTCACATCCCAAGGAAACGAAGACAAGCAGCGTCGATCGATCTCGTCGTCCGCCCACCTCAACAAGTCGCCCCTTAAGGTCTGGCGCGGCGAATACAGGGGCAGCCTCGCCGATAGCAGGCCCCGGGTCGCCGGTGCGAGCGCCCATGGGTGGCAGTCGCCGATGCAACAGCCCGACCTGTCGGGCTAGTGCGATCATGCCGAGCACTAGCATCGCTGAAACAAGCCACAGCGCAATGTATGAGACCATCCAAAGGCCCGTCATCGCATCAGTTTCTCGCGCGTCGAGCCCGTGTGCTTGCTCGAGAACCAGGGTTTTATGTCTCATCAGAGCTCCTCGCATCGCGATTCGAAGACCGAGGCAGACGCACAAAGCATCTCCTTTCTCTGAATCACCGACGTGTTCTCTCTCACCCGATACCTCAATGAAACCGTGTACTGAGCGACCTCCAACTCTTCGTGATTCATGACGAGAGGGATTCGACAAAGATCATCGGCAGCACAAGTCTTCACTTTCTTGACAATCTCCGTATCTGGACCGACTTGGCGAACGATCTTTGCCCTGACCTTGTACTCGCCCGTACCCGCCCAGCAAGAAGGAAGGTCGATGAGATACTCCGCGTATAGGCGCCCTCGGTTGTAGTCAATGAGTTCGTACGCGTAACAGCTCTTTGCATAGGAGGTTGCCGGCGTCAGCGGCACAGAGAGCGCGGCGAGCGCTAGGACAGAAGCAATGGCGGCGCTCCGCCGCCGCTTGGCGGTACGCGTTGGGGCTCGCCCCAATCCAAGCGACCTAGCTCCCCGTAGAGGTACCCCGTGCGTCGCTTTCACAGCACCTCCTTTCGAGAAATGACGCTTCAGACCCCTGTCCCGGATCGCTCAGCCAGACAAGACCTTGGTCGCATCCCACAATCGCCCTCCTTACTAGCCTCGGGATTCCGCGTTCCCTATTTCGTTCTTCGCCACTCAGGAGGTCGTTTCCTTCAACCGATTGGTGAGTTGAGCCTGCCGCAAAAAGCCCTGAAAAGCTCGCGTTTGGACGGCGACTTCGGGAGAATGACAGGAACGTAACTTCCTGACTTCTCTGGAGGGATGCTGACGAAGGAAGCCCAAAGGCCGCTCGTACGGAGCGCCAGAATGGAAGAGGAGTGGTGGGCATGAGGATCGCGACCTACACCCGCATCTCGACCGACGAGGACAACCAGCCGTTCTCTTTGGGCGCGCAGCAGGATCGCCTCGACGCCTACTGCAAGTCACAGGACGCGTGGAGAGTCGTGGCGCGCTATTCCGATCAGGCGTCGGGCGCGTCGCTGGAGCGGGAGGGCCTTCAGCACGCGCTCGCGGATGCGACCAAGGGCGTGTATGAGCTTCTGCTCGTGCATCGCGTCGACCGACTGTCGAGAAACGTGCGCCAACTGGCGCAGATATCCGAGGACCTCGATCGCGCCAGCGTGGCGCTGCGCTCTGCGACCGAGCCGTTCGACACCTCGTCGGCGGCGGGCAAGATGATGATGCAGATGCTCGGGGTGTTCGCCGAGTTCGAACGCACCACGATCGTCGAACGCATCACCGCCGGCATGGACCGGGCGGCGTCGGAAGGACGATGGGTCGTGGGCAAGGTGCCCTACGGGTACGTGCGCGACAAGGAAACGAAGCTGCTCCTGCCCAATGAGGCTCAGGCTTTGGTCGTGAGACGAATCTTCGATTACTACGTCGAAGACCAGCTCGGCTCCGAGGCGATCGCGCAGCTGCTCAATTCCGAAGGTCTGGCGACCAACACCGGGGTTCCGTTCTCGGCGCGCACCGTCATCCACATGCTGTCCAATCCGATCTACGTGGGCAAGGTCGTGTTCAAAGACAACACCTATCCGGGCCTACATGAGGCGCTGGTCGACGAGGACACCTTCACCGCGGGACAGAAAATCCTGACTGAGCGGGGCGAGTCACAGGCGCTTAAGCGCGGGCACCCCGCCGACTACCTGCTCTCGGGTGTCGTTCGCTGCGGGCAGTGTGGGCGCGCCTTCATCGGGACATCGGCCAAGGGCCGTTCGCGCCGCTACCACTACTACACCTGCTCAACGCGTTATCGCTACGGGACGCGCAACTGCGGCGCGGATCGGCTGCCCAAAGACGAGCTCGAGGAAGCTGTCTTGGAGCAGATGATCGAGGTCTATCGTGACAGCGACCTCATCGCAGATGCGTTGGCGCAGCTTGAGAGCTCCGAGCGAGACGAGCGCGACAGCATCGAGGCACGGGTCGCGGTCCTGCGCCAGGAACACGCGGGCGTGAAGCGGTCGATGGACCGGTACTTCGCCGCGTTCGAGGGCGGGACTATGAAGCCGAACGCCTGCCAGGAGCGTCTGGACGGCCTCCAAGCGCGATTGGACACTCTCATCGCCGAGGAGCACACGCTGATGGCCCAGGAGGAAGCCGAAACGCCGCCGACCCCGGCGCTGGTGGCGGAGTGGGCCCAGTCCCTTGACGTCGCCCTCTACAGCGGTAGCGCGCAGCAAAGAAAGGCTCTGATCCGGAAACTCGTGAAGGAACTGAGGGTGATGGGCCGGGATGAGATCATCCCCACGTACCGCGTTCCGGCGCTGGTTCGCGCACCAGGAGATCAAGTGGACCCGGCCGGGATCGAACCGGCTACCTCCGCCGGGACAGGTAAGGGGGCGCTCGGAGAGCGCCGTCTCGGTGGAGCTGCCGGGAATCGAACCCGGGTCCTCCGATCTCTGGGCAGGCCTTCTACGAGCGTAGCTCGCGGTTGGGGTTTCGGCGCCCGCCGGCCCGCGAACGGCAGCGGCCGGCGCCTAGCTCGGAG